>JBMTAR010000054.1:0-12032 GCA_049428925.1 Gemmatimonadaceae bacterium | reverse complement strand
AGTACGCCTTCTCGACGCTCATCTTGTACTGGAAGCCGCGGGCGATGAGGTACTCCGACATCTCCGTGCGGCCACCGAGCTCGTCGATGAACGTCTGGTCGAGCCACGGCTTGTAGACCTTGAGCCCGGGGTTGGTCAGCAACCCGTAGCGGTAGAACCGCTCGATGTCGTTGCCCTTGAAGGTGCTCCCGTCGCCCCAGATGTTGACGCCGTCCTCGCGCATCGCGGCGACGAGCATCGTGCCGGTGACGGCGCGACCGAGCGGGGTGGTGTTGAAGTACGTCTGCCCACCGGTGGAGATGTGGAAGGCCCCCGACTGGATCGCGGCGATCCCTTCGGCGACGAGCTGCGCGCGGCAGTCGACGAGCCGCGCCTGTTCGGCGCCGTACTCCATCGCCTTGCGCGGGATGGCGTCGTAGTCGGTCTCGTCGGGCTGGCCGAGGTTCGCGGTGTACGCGTAGGGGACGGCGCCCTTCTCGCGCATCCAATGCAGGGCGGCACTCGTGTCGAGGCCGCCGGAGAAGGCGATGCCGACGCGCTCGCCGATGGGGAGGGACTGAAGGATCGTGGCCACGGGGTCTCCGGAACGGTGGAACGTGCCGGAAAACTACCCGAGGCCGGTCCGCTGACGTAGGGCGCGCGTGCCGGTCGAGCTGCCGGACACCTCAGAACGCTCTAGGGCGCGGTTGGGCTGGGCCGGGGTGGACGCGTGAGGAGCGCCCGGACCAGCGCCGCCGCACTCGCCCCCAGGAGCGCCGCGAATGCGAGTGTGACCCAGACGAATCGATCCGGTGCCAGCCGCAGCACCGGGGCGATGGTGGTCAGTGTCGTCCCCGCCGCGCGGGAGAGGGTGAAGGCGAGGAGCCCACCCCAGCCGAGGGCGGCCCCGAGCCCGGCAATCACCGACCCCAACCGATCGGTGCGGAGCGCCACCCCCGTCAGTGCCCCCACCGCGGGCACGATCCACCAGTCGAGTCCCCAGGTGCCGACCGCGATCAGCGCGGCCACGAGCAGGGTCCAGAGGAGTCGCTTCATCGGGTCGCCTCCGGTCGCAGGGTGAGGGTGCTCCGAGCCGCCCCTAGCTCATCAGGGGTGCGCGGGGTCTGCAGCGGAGCCAACGCGCCGCGCCGCCAATCAGGGAGCCGGTCCGCATAGCGGGACGAGAATGGATTCCCGGACTGGCCGCCGGGGTAGGTGCCCCAGGCACGGAGCGAGTCGCCGAGCTCGACGACGAAGCGCCACGCGGCGCCGTGCACGCCGCGGCCATCGTTGGGGCTCAGGGTGCCGGGGCCGGACTGCATCGGGATCGACTCCCGGCCGAAGCCGGGGAGTTCCAGCAGGTGGCGGATGTTCGCCTGACGGACCGTCCCCCAGCGCCAGTTCGCCGGAGCGTCGCCGTGGGCGGCACCGGTCCGCAGCCAGGCGCGCTCGAGCGCGGCCACGAGGATGTCGTCCCGCCGCTCGACGCGGTCCGTGGTGCGTCGGTCATCCCACCACGCCGAGGTCGGGTCGCCGAACAGCCGCACCAGCATCATCGAGTTCGGGGTAGCTACGCGGCGGCCCGCCGTGTCGTCCGGCGCGAGGAACTCATCCCAGGTGAGATCGGTGAGCGCGGTAACCAGGGCCTCATACAGGACGGCCCCGCTGCTCTCGACGGTGAACCGACCATCCCAACCGTCATCCAGCACGCGCATGGCATCCTGTGCCGCCGGCGGCGCGGCCGGATACGCCGCGAGCGAGGCCCGCGCCTGGTTGAGGATCGCCGCGGTCAGGGGACTGCGCGGATCGGTGTGCGCCGCGCTCATCTTCTCCGGCGTCATCGCGGCGTCGGCACGGAGGATCTCATTGATCCGCATCGCGCGCCACGGGGTGGGCCAGTCCCAGCCGAGATAGGTCCGATCCGCGACGGGGTCGAGCGGTTGCTGGTTGGCGCTCGCGAGATAGCCCTGCGCCGGATCGCGTACCTGCGGGATGCGCTCAAAGGGTACGTCGCCGAGCCAGTCGCTGGCGCTGCGCGAGCCGTCGAAGACACGGTCCCCACGCCCGTCTCCCGGTCGGACCGGGAACCGGCCGACGCTGCGGATGGCGATGTGCCCGGCGCGGTCGGCGACGAGGAAGTTCTGCGCCGGCACGCGGAAGGGGCGCATCGCCTCGTACCACCCGTCGGTCGAGGTGGCGCGGAGCGCACCCCAGACCCCGGCGAACTCGTTCGAGGGTTCGAGTGCCGTCCAGCGCATCGAGACCCACCCCATCGGGCTCCGCAGCAGCGGGCCGCGATGCGTGCGATACAGCGTGTCCACGGCGAGGGTGTCGCCACCGCGGTCGAGGAAAGCGACGATCTCGGAGGTGACCTCGCGGTCGACGCCATCGACGCGATAGCGCGTCGGCGCGATCGAGTCGTCGACGATCTCCCGAAAGAAGTCCACCACATCGGCGCCCGTGTTCGTCGCCGTCCACGCGACGTCCCGATTGAAGCCGATCGACGGGAAGGGCGACAGCGGGAGGGTGACGCCGTAGACGTCGATCGAGTCGGTGACGAGGTGCAGCTCGTACCAGATGCTTGGCAGGGTGAGTTGGAGGTGCGGGTCGCCGGCCAGCAGCGCCCGACCACCGGCCGTGCGCGTCGGGGCCACGGCCCAGTTGTTGCTGCCGACCACCGCCTCGTCGCTGAGGAGCGAGGGCGCGCCGAGCCACTCGCGGGTGGCGGTGGCGCGCCGCGCGGCCGCGATGCGCGGTGCGCTCGGTGTCACGGGGGCAGGGAAGGCGACGTCGAGGAAACGCGGGGTGAGCCGTCCCGGCACCGGGATGATCGGCTCCTGGATCGGCGCGTCCACCGGGAAGAGCGCCGCCGTGGCCTCGGCACCGACCAGCGCCTCCACCGCCTCACGGCGCAGCTCGTCGTCGCGATACGAGAGCGTCTGCGCCATCACCGAGAGCATGTAGAACGTGTCCTGCGGGCGGAACGTGCGGGGCCGGGCCCCGAGCAAGCGGTACTCCACGGGGAGGGCCGTCTCCGGCATTCCCTCGACCCAGGCATTGATGCCCGCACTGTAGGCCGTCAGCAGTCGACGGACCTCGCTGGTGTCCGGCAACGCGGCCCAGCGCGCCTCGGCGGCCGCCGCCATCCCGCGCCGTCGCGCACTGCGATCCGCGGGGAGGGCACGCGCCCCGACCAGTTCGGTGAGCGTGCCCGCCGCGGCTCGCACCGTCATTTCCATCTGAAAGAGGCGGTCACGCGCCTGGACATACCCGACGGCCCGCACGGCGTCGAGCGTGCGGCGCGCGAAGATGTGCGGCACTCCGCGGTCGTCGTAGCGCACCACGACGGAATCGCCGAGCCCACTCAGGGCATGCGCTTCGCTCGGCTCGAGCTCGGCGGTGGACGCCGAGGCGAGAATCCCGTGCACGGGATCGAGCAGCGGTCCCAGTGCGGGGACTCCCCCGATCGAGCGGCTCCCGACGATCAGTCCGCCGGCCAGCCCTGTGGCCGCCACGGCGAGCCGCAGGCCCCAGGGGAGCTGGAATCCACTCCGGCCGCGACGCCGAACGCGCTCGGCCATCATCCCTGCTCCCCGAAAATCCCGCCCAGGAGCCCGCCTGCCGTCCCCTGCCGCTGCATCGCCGGCGCGTGCGCGATCACCTGCTCGGCGAGGCGCGAGAACGGCATCGTCTGGAGGATCACGCGGCCGGGACCGGTGAGCTTCAGGTAGAAGAGCCCCTCGCCGCCGAAGAGCATCGTCTTCACCCCACGGACCATCTCGATGTCGTAGTCCACCGAGGGCTGCATCGCCACGAGGCAGCCGGTATCGACGCGGAGCACTTCGCCCGCCTTCAGGTCACGCTCGACGAGCGTTCCCGAGGCCGCGAGGAAGGCGAGGCCGTCGCCGCGGAGTCGCTGCAGGATGAACCCCTCGCCGCCGAAGAACCCAGCGCCGATCCGCCGCGTGAAGGCGATGTCCATATCGATGCCACGAGCGGCGCAGAGGAAGGCATCCTTTTGCGCGATGAGTTCGCCGCCCCACATCCGAAGGTCGGCCACGTACACCTTGCCCGGCGTCGGGGCCGCGAACGCGACATCGCGACGCTGCGACGCCGCGTTCCCGAAGAGCGTGATGAAGAACGACTCGCCGGTGAGCATCCGTTTCCCGGCACCGACCAGCTTGCCGAAGAGCCCGCCCCCCGTGCCGCTCGGATCGAGGGTCGTCGCCATCTGGATCCCATCTTCCATGTACATCATCGCGCCGGCCTCGGCGAACACGGCCTCGTTCGGGTCGAGGGTGATGATGACACCCTGCATGTCATCACCGATGATGCGGTAATCGATCACGTCAGCGGGCATGGTGCGTTCTCGGGCTGCAGTGTGGATGGCCGCCGGCGCCCGCCGGGGCCTTGCCTCGAATGTATCGCGAGTCGTGAGGACGCGCCGTCCCACGATGCGGCAGGGCGTGATGCCTGGCGTTACCGCGCCGAGGTCGCGAGCACCCGCTGCCAGTACCCGACGTCCACCCACCGGCCGAACTTGAACCCCGTCTCCCGGAAGTGGGCCACCTGCTGCATCCCCAGCGCCTCGTGTAGCGCGACGCTCGCGGGGTTCGGCAGGGCGATTCCTGCCATCGCCGCGTGGTAGCCAGCCGCCGCGAGCCGCGCGAAGAGCGCCTCGTAGAGCGCGCGCCCCACGCCCCGGCGGTGCGCGGCGGGGGCCACGTAGACGGTCACCTCGACGGAGAATCGGTACCCGCGGCGCGTTCGCCACGGCGTGGCGTAGGCGTAGCCGAGGAGCGCGGGCGGATTTGGTATGTCACCACCGGCAGGTGCGTCGCCACCGGCGGGCGAGGGTGCGCCGTCGCCGACGGTTGGCGCATCCGCCGTCGCCTCGGCGATGAGCCACGGTAATCCCTGCGCCTGCACGTCGGCGATCCGACGGGCGATCTCGGTCGCATCGGGAGGGATCTCCTCGAACGTCACCGTCGTGTCGGTGACGAATGGGGCGTAGAGCGCCGCGATGGCCGCGGCGTCGCGGGTCGTCGCCTCGCGGAGGCGCGGGGCCGCCGATTTCACGCCCGTGCGCCCGGCGTCAGTCCAGCACCGCCGCGAACTCGCGGACGATCTCACCGGCCGGGCGCACGTCGTGGATGCCCGCGACCGACTTCCCGGCCTGCCAGTACTCGTTCGCCCCCGACTCGCTGGTGAGTGAGCGCTTGAGCCGCCGCACCGAGTTCAGCGCGTACCAGGTGCGCATCCAATGCTTGGTCCGGCGACCGCGTAGCATCCATCGCGCAAACCATCCGGCGTCGGTGCCGAGGCGCTCGATGTAGTCATTCCGGATCACTGAGACGGGGACCCCGGTGAGGCGCATCGTGAGGACGATGTCCTGCTCGTCCGCATCGAGAATCGCCTGCTTGTACGCGGCGCTCGTGATGCACTCCGTGGTGGCGATGAACCGCGTGCCGAGCTGGACGCCCGCGTAGCCGAGTCGGAGGTGCCGCGCGAACTCCTGCGGCGTGCCGACCCCGCCGGCCGAGACGACTGGCAGGCCGAAGGGGGCGAGCTCTTCGAGGAGCGCCTCCGCGGTCCGCGACCCGGTGTGACCGCCCGCGAGACGATTCACTGCCACCAACCCGTCGACGCCGCCATCGACTCCCTTCTGCGCCCACTTCCGCTCGGTGACATCGTGATAGACCACGCCACCGACCGCGCGGACCTTGTCGACGACCCAGCGCGGGTTCCCGAGCGACGTGAGGAAGAAACGCACCCCCTCCTCGAGGGCGATGTCGATCCACTCCTCCATCCGGCGCCGGTAGAGCTTGTTGTTCCCCTCGATGAGCGCATTGAACCCGATCGGCTTGCGGGTGAGCTCGCGGATGCGCCGGAGGCCCGCGCGGTACTCATAGCCGTGGACGTATGTGAGCGCGATCGGCTGGACGATGCCGAGGCCGCCGGCCTCGCTCACCGCGGCCACCAGCTCCGGGTTGGAGCAGGGATACATCGGTCCGCAGATAAGCGGGATCTCGATGCCGGCGTGCCGGGTGAAGGGCGTCTGCATCAGGAGCGGCGGGCGGAGGTGAGGCCGAGACGCCACCGGACGGTGGCACGGGCGACAACGGCGCCCGACGGGTCCAAGCAGTCGGCGGTGACGTCGAAGTCGAGGTCGCCGGTGACGTCGGGCACCGTCACGCGGCTGACCGCCGTGATGGTACCGCGTGCCTTCTTGAGATACTCCATCTTCATCTCGCGGACTATCCCACGGACCTGCGGCGGGAGCGCGGCCGTCATCGCGAGCCCGCTCGCCATCTCGGCGACGTTCATCAGGGCGATCGCGTGCACGGAGCCGAGGTGCTGCCGGTTCGCGCGGCGGTCGGGGATGCTGACTTCGGCGTGGCCAGGCTCGAGCACCAGGACCGTCGGCCGCGTGGAGGCGGAGTAGGGGACCGCGCGGGCGAAGAGGCGCGCGAAGAGCCATCGGCCGCCGGGGAGCGGGCTCAGGGTGCGCCAGAGGGCGACGAGACGGGCGGCGGCAGACACGCCGGAAAGATGGGGCGGCGGCGCGGTGTCCGCTTGGGGCGGGCCAGGGCGGTAGCTTTCGTTATCCCCCTCGCGGAGCCACTCGCCGTGTACGTCGTCCTGCTCCTCGCCCTCCTGGTCGCCCCGATGTCCGCTCAGTTCCCCACGCCACCCGTCGCCAAGCCGATCCCCGTCGAGACCGTGCTGCACGGTGACCGACGGGTCGATCCCTATGCCTACTTCAAGGATCGGAACCATCCGGAGACGATCCCCTACCTCGAGGCGGAGAACCGCTACACCGACGCGATGACGGCGCACACGGCCGAGCTGCAGCGGCAGCTGTACGACGAGATGCTCGGTCGCATCAAGGAGGACGACAGCCAGGTCCCGGTGCGCCGCGACGGCTGGTTCTACTACACGCGCACCGAGCGCGGGAAGGCGTACCCGATCTTCGCGCGGAAGCGCGGGTCGCTCGACGCGCCGGAGGAGGTCTACTTCGACCAGAACGCCGAGGCCGAGGGGCACGCGTTCTACGACCTCGGCGGGATGGAGGTGAGCCCGGACCACCAACAGCTCGCCGTGCTGGTGGACACCACCGGCTACGAGGATTTCATCCTGCGCATCAAGGATCTCGCGACGGGGCAGTGGCTCCCCGACCAGATCGAGAAGCTCAGCTGGGGCCTCGCCTGGGCCGATGACAATCGCACCCTCTTTTACATGACGCCCGACTCGGCCAAGCGCGGGGATCGCGTCTGGCGTCACGTGCTCGGGACGCCCCGCACGGCCGATGTGAGCGTGTACCAGGATACGGACGTCCTGTTCAATGTGAACCTCGCGCGCTCGCGGAGCGGCGAGTACATCCTCATCTCGTCGACCTCGTTCACCTCGAGTGAATGGCACCTGATCCCGACCGCGCGCCCGACGGACGCGCCGCGGGTCGTGGCGCCGCGTCGCCCGGGGATCGAGTACGAGGTGGAGCCCGGGGAAGGGGTGCTCTACATCACGACCAACGAGGGGGCGCCGAACTTCCGGGTGATGACGGCGCCGCTCCGCGATCCCGCCCGGGCCAACTGGCGCGACTGGATGGCGCCGCGCGCCGACGTCTTCATCGAGGGCGTGATGCCCTTCAAACATCACGTCGTGGTGTCTGAGCGACGCGAGGGCCTGCGTCGCCTCCGCATCAGCGGCCTCGAGGGCCGGCGCGAGAGTCACGAGGTCACCTTCCCGGAGGCCGCGTACGGCGTCTTCCCGGGGGGCAATCCTCGGTACGACGCGCGGGTGCTCCGCTTCACCTACAGCTCCCTCGTCACGCCGAGCACCGTCGTCGACTACGAGATGGACCGTCGGACCCGGACCGAGTTGAAGCGTGACGAGGTGCTCGGCGGGTACGACCCTGCCCGCTACGAGGTCGAGCGGCTCTATGCCCTCGCGCGGGACGGCGTGACGCGCATCCCAATCTCCCTCGTGCACAAGAAGGGCGTGCCGCGCGACGGGAAGGCGCCGCTCCTGCTCTACGCGTACGGGAGCTACGGCTCGACCACCGAGCCGACCTTCAGCTCGCAGCGTTTCTCGCTGGTCGATCGCGGATTCACCTACGCCATCGCGCACGTGCGCGGCGGGCAGGAGATGGGACGCCCCTGGTACGACGACGGGAAGATGCTGCACAAGATGAACACCTTCACCGATTTCATCGACGTCGCCGATCATCTCGTGCGCGAGCGGTACACGAGCCCGGACCGGCTCGCCGCGAATGGCGGAAGCGCGGGCGGCCTGCTGATGGGCGTCATCGCCAATCAACGGCCCGAGCTGTTCAAGGTGATCGTCGCGGACGTCCCGTTCGTCGACGTCATCAACACGATGCTCGATGCCAGCATCCCGCTCACGGCGCAGGAGTGGGAGCAGTGGGGCAATCCGGCGAAACTCGAGGAGTATCGGTACCTGTTGCAGTACTCGCCGTACGACAACGTGCGGGCGCAGGCCTATCCGCGGATGCTCGTCACGAGCGGGTTGAATGACTCCCGCGTCGGGTACTTCGAGCCCACCAAGTGGGTCGCGCGGCTGCGTGCGACGAAGACGGACAGTCATCCGCTCCTGCTCAAGATGCACATGGGGGCAGGGCACGGCGGCTCCTCGGGGCGCTACGAGCGGCTCCGGGAGCAGGCGTTCCGCTACGCGTTCATCGTGGATCAGGTCTCCCAGGGGCTCATCCAGTAGCCGTGTCCCCGTTCGGTCTCGCGTTCCTCGTCGGCGTCCAGGGCGTCGTCCTCGCCACCCTCGCCGCGCGCCTCGTCGGCGGGCGCACCCGGCGGCCGCCCGAGCGTCCGATGCGGGACGGGATTGCACGGCTGAGATCCGGTGAAACGGCGAACGGCGCGTTCGCGGCTGACGCGTCCGCCGCCGACACGCCGACCGCCGACGCCCCGGGGCTCACCGTCGTCGTCGCCTGCCTGAACGAGGTGGAGCGCATTGGCCCGTGCCTTCGGGGCCTCCGCGCGCAGGGGGCACCCGTGCGCGAGATCCTCATCGTCGACTCGGGCTCCACCGACGGGACGCGTGCGCTCGTCGAGCAGGCAGCGGCTGAGGATCCGCGCATCCGACTCGTGACGGATCCACCGCTTCCCCAGGGATGGATCGGGAAGGCGTGGGCCCTGCAGCACGGCACCACGATCGCCACGCAGCCCTGGGTGCTCGGCATGGATGCCGACACCGAGGCAGAGCCGGGGTGCGCTGCGGCCGTCCTCGCTTCGGCACTCCGCGAGGGGTTCGACGTCGTTTCCTTCGCGCCCTGCTTCGATGGGCAGACGGCCGGCGAACGATGGGTGCAGCCTGCCCTCCTCGTCTCGCTTCTCTATCGAACCGGGGCGGCCGGGGATCCTCGGGTTCGGCCTGACCGGATCCTGGCGAACGGGCAGTGCTTCCTCGTCCGGCGGGAGGTGCTCCTGGCGCACGGCGGCTATGAGCCGGTGAAAGCCTCCTTCGCCGAGGACGTCTCCCTCGTGCGACACCTCGCCGGCCGTGGAGTGCCGGTGGGATTCCTCGATGGCTCGCGGCTCTACCGGGTCCGCTCGTATCGGGATGTCGGGCAGATGTGGCGGGAGTGGGGTCGCTCGATCGACTTGAAGGATGCGGTCTCATCGCTCCGCCGCTGGAGTGACGCGTTGCTCATCGCCCTCGCGCAGGGCGCGCAGCTCCCGCTGCTCATCTGGCTCGCGCTCGCCTGGCCCACTATTCCGGCCGGGCCGACACGGTCGGCCCTCCTCGGCCTCACCCTCGGGCTCCTCGGGATGCGACTCGGCCTGCTGGTGGCCCTCCGGGGGAATTACGCGAAGAGGGGGCTCGCCTGGTGGCTGAGCCCCCTCGCGGACCCCCTCGCGGCGGTGCGGATCGTCTGGTCGTCGGTCCGTCGGCCGCGGCGCTGGCGGAGCCGGAACTACGGCTGACCACCGAGGCCGTGAGGTCCGGCGTGACAGCGCGCCGTGGTCTCAGGCCGTCGCGGCGACCGGCACCTTGGTAACGATCATCGCGCCGGTGATTTCGTCCGCCGGATCCACGTTGAGCGTCCCCTCCTTCGTGAGCAGGTGCTGCACGAAGGTCAGCACGTTCCGGCTGAACATCGCCGAGGCGTGCGTGGGCATCGAGGCCGGGAGATTCACCGGCCCGATCACCTTCACCCCGTTGACGTCGACCGTCTCGCCGGCCTTCGTCGCCTCGCAGTTCCCACCGGACTCGGCGGCGAGGTCGACGATTACCGCGCCCGGGGCCATCGTCCGTACGGTCTCCGTCGTGATGAGCTTCGGGGCCGCCTTCCCGGGAATCTGCGCCGTCGTGATGACGAGATCCATCGTCGCGAGATGGGCCTTCAGGGCCTCCTGGATCGCGGCCTGCCGCTCGGCGCTCTGCTCGGTGGCGTAGCCCCCGGCCGTCTGGGCGTCCGCGGCGATCAGGTCCTGGGCCACCCCCGTGGCGCCGAGGGACTTGATCTGCTCGGCTGCCGCGGGCCGGATATCGAACCCGGAGACGAGGGCGCCGAGGCGCCGGGCGGTCGCGATGGCCTGGAGCCCGGCGACGCCGGCACCGAGGACGCAGACCTTCGAGGGGGGGATCGTGCCGGCTGCCGTGCTGAGCATCGGGAGGAACTTCGGCATCGCTGCCGCCCCGAGGAGGACCGCCTTGTACCCGGAGACGGTCGCCTGTGAGGAGAGCACGTCCATCGACTGGGCCCGGGTGATCCGGGGAATGAGCTCGAGGGCCATCGCGGTGACCCCTTGGGCGTCGAGGGCGGCGATCTCCGTCGCGCTCGTGGCGGGCTGCAGGAGAGAGACCAAGCGGCTCCCCGCGCGCATCTGGCGGGCCTCCGCGGCCGTCGGCTTCTGCACCTTGGCGACGAGGTCCGCGGCGAAGGCGCCCGCCGCGTCGGTCAGCGTCGCCCCGACCCTCTCATATGATGCGTCGGAGAAGCCGCTGGCGAGGCCAGCACCCCGCTCGACGAGGACGGTCACACCCGCCTTGATCAGCCGGCCGCAGCTCTCGGGGGTGAGGGCGACTCGGGTCTCGCCTAGGGTGTGTTCGCGGGGGATGCCGATCTGCATGGTCGGGCGGGGTAGGGCGTGAAGGAGATCGCGGGAAGCTAACGACCGTGGCCCGGAAATTGTTCAGCCCGGCCTCGGAAACCCTCCAGCAGTCGCCCAGCAGTCGGGCCGGTCGACCTAGCGCGCCAGCGGAGCTAGCCCCCCTTCGCCTTGCCGAACGGCGGACTGGTCTCGGGGGGGTGCGGGCGGCGAGGTCGGCGGTGAGGTGGGCGGTAGCCTGGGCCGCGATGGGGGCCGCTACTCGGGTGGGGACGTGCCCGTGCCGATGCCGGTCGCAACTTCCCTCCTGTTCCGTCAGCGGCGCTTGGACTACGTCAACCCGCCAGTTCGGCAGTACACAGATCGCTCAGATTGTTGATCGAGCTGAGCACGGCACACGTGCCTCCCCCCAGGGTCCCGGCCGTGCGCACCCTCCAGCAGGGCGGGGATTCCCTAGACTTCCAATCGGTACTCTGGGTGCCAGGAAGCACGTACCAAATGCTCCGAGTCAACGAGAACGGCGGTGGTATGCTTTACCGGTCCTTTTTTTGTTGAAAAGTCAGCATTTGGGGCCAATTTGTGCCAAGAAATATTACATAATATGAAGTATAACGTTGAAATATGCTAATTTATAAACTATGCATCAACTAATTTATGATTTGCATATGAAAGAATTCATATGCTTTTTCAGTTGCATATCTGGCTGCATGTGACAGAAGTCATGGAATTATCACAAGAGTATTTTTCTACATTGGTGCCAGTTACGCCTTGGGGCCGTGTGGAATAACTGGTCAGATATAACCATTTTTCCACATTGTCGACTCGGAGCTACCCAATCACATCAGGATCCGCCGTCTCGACATTCTCCCCCGCAGCCAACCCGTCGCAACACTTCATTCAACAGAAAGACTGCCGACTCGGCGTTCTCGTCACGCGGACGAAAAAAGGCAGGGCGGCGCTGAA
>JBMTAR010000053.1:0-12122 GCA_049428925.1 Gemmatimonadaceae bacterium | reverse complement strand
CGCGCGCAGGCGCTCGGCTACGTGATGAACGCCGGGATGGAGGCCGAGTTCTTCCTCTTCCGGCCCACGGCGGAGGGGGCCGCGGCGACCCTCACCCACGATGTGGGCGGCTACTTCGACCTCGCGCCGATGGACCGCGGCGAGGAGGCGCGTCGTGCGATCGTCGCCGCCCTCGAGCAGATGGGGTTCGAGGTCGAGGCGGCACATCACGAGGTGGCGCACGGCCAGCACGAGATCGACTTCCGCTACGCCGACGCGCTCACGACCGCGGACCACATCGCGACCTTCCGCTTCGTGGTGAAGCACGTCGCCCAGCAGTTCGGGCTCGTCGCGTCGTTCATGCCGAAGCCCGTCTTCGGGCAGAACGGGAGCGGGATGCACACGCATCAGTCGCTCTTCCGTGCCGGGGAGAACGCCTTCTATGACGCCGCGGGCGCGTACCAGCTCTCGACGGTGGCGCACCATTATCTGGGCGGGCTGCTGCAGCACGCGCGCGGGATGAGCGCCATCACGAATCCGCTGGTGAATTCGTACAAGCGCCTCGTGCCCGGCTTCGAGGCGCCGGTGAACGTCGCCTGGTCGATGCGGAACCGCTCGCCGTTGATCCGCGTCCCCGCGCGACGCGGCACCGGGACGCGCCTCGAGCTCCGCTCGCCGGACCCTGCCGCGAACCCGTACCTCGCGCTCGCGGTGATGCTCGCCGCCGGCCTCGACGGGATCGCCACGCAGGCCTCGAGCCGCGAGCCGGTGAACGAGAACATCTGGGAGATGAGCCACCGCGAGCGTCGCCGTCTGCGCATCGACGACCTCCCGCACGACCTCAACGAGGCCTGCGACGAGCTCGAGAAGGACGAGGTGATCACCGCGGCCCTCGGCGCCCACGTGACGGAGCAGTTCCTGCACGCCAAGCGGACGGAGTGGCGCGAGTACATCTCGCAGGTCTCGGCCTGGGAGCTCGAGCAGTACCTGGCGAAGTACTGACCGCGCGGCGACACACGGCGCACGGCGCACGGCGCGCGCGCGACGCTGACGCCCTGATGTACTGACGCGCCTGTCCTGCGACGCCCCACGCGTCGCCCGGCGAATCCCTGCTCACATCCACCGCCGGCCGTCCCAATGATGGGAGGTGTCCCGCCGCTGCGGCGGGGCCCGAGCCCCGGAGCCCGCGCGTGTACCGATCCATCCTCGTTCCCCTCGACGGCTCCACGCTCTCCGAGCGCGCCCTCACCATCGCGCTCCCGATCGCGGAGCGGCACGGCGCGACGCTCGTCCTCGTGGCGGTGCACGAACCGGTGCTCCCGGCGCTACCGAGCAGTGGCGTCGCGCTCTATGACACCGCGCTCGACACCGAGGAGCGGGCGCGGCTGCAGCGGCATCTCGCGCGGATGGCGGCGCGGGTGCGGAAGCACGGCCCCGTCACCTGCGAGACGGTCTTCCGCGAGGGGCGCGTGGTCCCCACG
This sequence comes from Gemmatimonadaceae bacterium, assembly GCA_049428925.1. Classification (GTDB taxonomy): domain Bacteria; phylum Gemmatimonadota; class Gemmatimonadetes; order Gemmatimonadales; family Gemmatimonadaceae; genus Pseudogemmatithrix. The sequence goes on along the minus strand of JBMTAR010000053.1, from coordinate 10,662 downwards.
CTCCTTGCGGTGATCCGCGAGCGCCGCGCCGACCTGACCGTCATGTGCACGCACGGGCGCGGCGGCTTCCAGCGGATGTGGCTCGGCTCGGTCACCGACGCCGTGATCCGCGGGACGCCGACGCCGCTCCTGCTCGTCCGCGGCGGCCGAGTGCCGATGCCGCCGCCGGGCCACCCGATTGGCCGGCGCGTGGTCGTAGCGCTCGACGGCTCCGCGCGCGCGGAAGCAGCGGTCGAGGCGGTGGAGCGCTTCCTCTCGCACGACGCCGACGGGGAGATGATCCTCGCCCACGTGGTGCACCCGATGGTGATGGCGGTCGCGATGCGCTCGGCGCATCGTCCCGACGCGGACTTCGCCGCGCAGTATCTTCAGCCGATCGTCGAGCGGGTGCGTGAGACCGGACGCACGGCCCGGTCGGCGATGGCGACCGACGCGAACGTCGCCCGCGCGCTGCTGGCGATCGCGGCGGAGGAGGGGGCGGATCTCCTGGCGATCACCCCGCAGGGAATGCAGGCGTTGGAACGGGCGCTGGTCGGGAGTGTGGCAGACAAACTCATCCGGACCGCGAGCCTCCCGGTGCTCGTGGTGCCGACGGAGGAGCGACGCGAGTGAGACGAGGGCTGATGCGCGAGCGGATGCGTGGGCTGATGCGTGAACTGACGCACGGAGTGCACCGACGCCGCTGGTCTGGCGCGATCACGATGACCCTGGCGGCCATCGGATGTCGCTCGGCGGCACCCAATCCTGCCGTGACCGATGAGATCGCGGGCGCGCCGGTCGTTGAGGCCGCGGCCGGCGGTGAGGCGTCTCCGTTCGCCGGCATTGAATTCGCCGAGGCGCTGAACGTCGTCCCGCTGGCGATGGAACGGCATCCCGCGGGGCTTCTCTGGCGGGACATCGAGGTGGGAACCGGGACCCCCGCCATGCCGGGCCGTGAGATCCGGATGACATACATCGCGTATCTCCCGGACGGCACCGAAGTGGATCGCACGCCGCCGGGCCGCCCCCCGCTCGCCTTCACCCTCGGGAACGGAACCGTGATTCGGGGGTGGGACCTCGGAGTGCGCGGGATGAAGGTCGGCGGGACGCGGCAGCTCGTGATCCCACCGCGGCTCGCGTACGGCGCGCGGTCGGTGGGGCGCATCCCCCCGAACGCGACGCTCGTCTTCGTGGTACGATTGGATCGGGTCGGGTAGCGACCCGGTCCGTGCGCTCGCGTGGCGCGGCGGTGGATCCCACCATTCCGGAGGCGGCGATGCGGCGATGGTTCCTGCTGGGCTGGCTGCTCTTCACCCCGCTCGTGCCGCCGGCAGAGGCACAGGCGCCGGATGCCGCGGTGGACGTCGCACCAATCGCACCGATCGCAGCAATCGCACCGCTCAAGGCCGCCGCGCCCGCCGCCCCTGCGGACACGATCTACGAATTCATCCTCCGTGACGGGTCACGCCTGTACGGCACCATCGTGAGCGAGGACGCCGAGCGGGTGGTCGTGCAGACCACCGCGGGGGCGCGCGTGGAGATCCCGCGGGCGCAGATCGAGCGGCGCCGTGTCGCGGCTGGCACCGCGCGCGATGGTCGGTTCTGGGGAGAGGACCCGAACCTCTCCCGCCTCTTCTTCACCTCGACTGCGCGACCCCTGCCGAAGGGGGAGGGCTATGTCTCGAGCTTCATGCTCTTCTTCCCCTTCGTCGCCTACGGCGTGACGGATCGCTTCACGATGGCGGGGGGCACGCCGATCATCCCCGAGGCGATCGGGCGGGTGTTCTACCTCGCGCCGAAGTACACCGTGTCGCAGCGCGAGCGCGCGTCGTACGCGGTGGGGGCGCTCGGCTTCTTCTCCTCACGAGAGGAGGGGTCGGCTGGCGTGCTGTATGGCTCGGGCACGTGGGGGACGACGGACAATGCCGTCACCGCGGGCGCCGGCTGGGGCTATGCAAGCGATGGGTCCACCGTGGATCTCTCGAGCAAACCCGTGTTGGTCCTTGGGCTCGAGCGGCGCGTCGGGCGGCGCACGAAGCTCGTGAGTGAGAACTGGTTCGCGGCCGGATCGTCAGCGCGCTTCGTGAGCGGGGGCGTGCGCTTCATCGGCGACCGGATCTCCGCCGACCTCGGCCTCGGGACCTTCGGCGAAGGCGGGTGCTGCGTGCCGCTCGTGAACTTCGTCTGGAACTTCGGGGGCGGCGGCCGACGATAGAACGGCGCGTTTGCGCGTGGCGGGCGCGCCGGACGTCGTACGTCAGGGGGTCGGCTTGCGGCGCGTCCCGGTGAAGGTCGCGCTCCCCATCCCCTGGAAATCCACCTCGCCGCGCACGAGATCGGGGGAGATGACGCGGCCGACGAAGGCGAGCGCCATCCCGCCCTCGGCGGCCGCCGCGAGCACGAACGTCAGCGTGTCGCCGACGACGGAGCCGCTGATGCTGCGGACCCCCATCCGCCCCGACTCGTAGGTGCCGGTGAGCTTTGTCCCCTCCTGCGTGATCCGCACCACCGGGGTGCCGGTGCCGTTCTCGGTGACGACGGCGAAGTCCCAGACGCCGGTGAGATCGTGGCGCTGAGCGGCACCGGCGACGACGATGGGCAGCGCGAGGAGGACGGCGAGGGCGAAACGGCGGAAGGCGGGCATACTGGGGCGTGGTGAGGGTCAGGGACGACGATGAAACGAGACGGAGCGCACCGCGTGGGGCAAGGCCCGGTGTATGTTCCCGCTCATGTCAGCGTCCCCTCCACGTGACCTCGAGCGCGGCCGACTCCGCGCCATCATCGGCGGGTCGATCGGGAACCTCGTCGAGTGGTACGACTGGTACACCTACTCGGCCTTCGCGCTCTACTTCGCTGGAAGTTTCTTTCCCAAGGGCGACGCCACGGCCCAGCTCCTCAACACCGCCGCCGTCTTCGCGGTCGGTTTCTTCATGCGGCCCGTGGGGAGCTGGCTCCTGGGTCGGTACGCAGACCGTCACGGCCGCCGCGCGGCGCTCGCGGGCTCCGTCTGGCTGATGTGCGCGGGATCGCTCCTCATCGCGGTGACCCCCTCCTACGCGACGATCGGCGTCGCGGCCCCGGTGCTCCTCGTCCTCGCGCGGCTCCTGCAGGGGGTGAGTGTCGGCGGGGAGTACGGCGCGAGCGCGACCTACCTCAGCGAACGCGCCGGCCGCGCGCGACGCGGCTACTACACGAGCTTCCAGTACGTCACGCTGATTTTGGGACAGTTGCTGGCGCTCGTCGTGCTCCTCGTGCTGCAGCGGGTGCTGCCAGAGGCGTCGCTGACCGCGTGGGGGTGGCGGATCCCCTTCGTCATTGGTGCGTGCGCGGCGATCGTCGCGGTGTGGATGCGTCACGCGCTGGATGAGACGGAGAGCTTCACCCGTGCGCAGCAGGCGCAACAGGCGCAACAGGCGCAACAGGCGCAGGTGCGCGCCGGGGCCGCGCCCCACGGCGTGGCGCCGGTCGCCGCGGTCGGTGACGCGCCCGCGCGCGGTCTCCGCGGGCTCGCCCGCCACCGTCGCGCCGCGTGGACGGTCTTCGGCCTCACCGCCGGCGGCGCCCTCGCCTTCTACATCTGTACGACCTATGCGCAGAAGTTCCTCGTGAACACCACGGGGCTCAGCAAGGCCGTCGCCTCCCAGGTGAACGCCATCACCCTCGTCGGCTTCATGCTGCTGCAGCCCCTCGTGGGCGCGCTCTCCGACCGGATCGGGCGCCGGCCGATCCTCCTCACCTTCGGGGTGCTCGGGACCCTCGGCACGGTGCCCCTCCTCACCGCGCTCGAGACGGCGACCCCGGCGCGCGCGGTGCTCCTGCTGGGCGCGGCCCTCACCGTCGTGACCTGCTACACCTCGATCAACGCGGTGGTGAAGGCGGAGCTCTTCCCCACCGAGGTGCGCGCGCTCGGTGTGGCGCTGCCGTATTCGCTCGCCGTCTCGCTCTTCGGCGGTACGGCGGAGTATGTCGCGCTCTGGCTCAAGGGACTCGGCCACGAGCGGTGGTTCTACTGGTATGCCACCGCGGTGATCGCCGCCTCGCTGGTCGTCTACTGGCGGATGCCGGACACGCGAGACGCGTCGCTGATCCTGGAGGATTGACCCCAGACGCTGGCGCGGGTCATCCCCGGGTGCGGTTCATCGGCTGGTGTGGTTCCTGGGCCGGCGTCGTTCACGGTCTTCGTTCACCGTCCGCCCCGCCGTTCCAACCGCTTCGCCATCTCGAAGATCCCCGTCGGATAGCTCGCCGTGTCCTGCGGGTCCACGCAGGTCTGGCACGACCGGTTGATCGCCCGGAAGCCCACGAACGTCGTGCGTGGCGTCAGAAAACCGTCGCGGACCGACACCTCGCGCATCAGCGGCCCGTCGAGATAGGTGTGGTTTGAGTCGCAGAGGACCGTCGAGACGACGGCACCGTCGCCCAGCGTCTCGTGTAGCCGCAGCGCGGCGACGACGTTCGCGCCACTGGAGATCCCGACGCCGAGCCCGAGCTCGCGCGCGAGCTTCTGCGCCATCAGGATCGCGTCGCCCACGGCGATCCCGATCGGGCCGTCACTCCCCGGGAGTGGCCCCTCGGCGCGCGCGCGCCATCCCGGCACCTCGCCGCCGTCTGCGGCGTGCGCGTGATGCACGCGGACCGATGGGAGCTCACGCCGCAGCGCCTGCCCCACGCCGCGGAGCGTCCCACCCGTCCCCACACCGGTCACGAAGGCATCGGGGATCGCGTGCTGACCGAGTAGCTGTAGCCAGAGCTCGCGCGCGGTGCTCTGCCGGTGGGCGTCCGCCTGCTCGTCGGGGGTGAGCCGATCGAGGCGGTACGCGCCGGGCTCGGCGCGCGAGAGTTCGTCGACGAGCGTGGGGAGCAGGGGCCGCGGCGCGAGGTGCAGCTCGGCGCCGTATGCGCGCGCGAGCATCGAATGCTCGGGGCGTGCATCGTCAGGCATCACGAGCTGCACGCGCCGGCCGATCGCACTTCCCACGGCGCTGAACGACACCCCGGCGTGCCCCTCCGCCGCGACGACGAGCCGCGTGGCCTCGTCGAGCGCGCCGTCCTCGAGCCCGCGTCGGACCGCCTCCACCGCGGCGCGGTCCTTGATGCTCCCCGTGAGGTTCAGGTGCTCGGCCTTCGCGTGGATCGTGAACGGGGCGCCGCCATCGCGGCGGCATTCGATGGCGAGGAGCGGCGTGCCGCCGACGAGACGGCGGACGGATCGCAGGCGATCCGTGACGGGGACCATAGGGGACGACTCCGAGGGTGGGACGGGGAAATACCGCTCCCGTGCACACGCCTCGGCATCAGGCGCGACGGAGGTCGTCCGTCAGGGAATCGCCCGCACCTCGGCCAGCACCGGTCGATGGTCTGAGGCCAGCGGTTCGGTGATCACGCGGGCCCCGAGCACACGCCACCGCGCCCGCGGCGCGGCGAAGACGAAGTCGATCTCCTTCTCGGGTGCGGTCGATGAGAAGGTGAACCGGTCGGCCGCCGGCTTCGCGACCTCGGTGGCGCGCGCGTGGAAGAGCGCGAGGGTGCGCGAGCCGGGTTCGTCGTTGAAGTCGCCGAGCAGGAGATACGGATGCGACAGCGTGTCGAGCACCTGCGTCAGCGCGGTGGCCTGCGCGAAGCGGAAGCCATCGTCGTCGACCCAGTCGAAGTGAACGTTCACGACGACGATCGTGTCGCCCGGCGCGGGGACGAGGGTGGCGGCGAGCGCGACGCGCGGTTCGTTCCCGTCGGGGAGGCGAATCGGTACGGCGCGCACGATCGGGACGCGCGAGAGGATCGCGAGCCCGTACTCGCCGCCCTGATACGGCATGAAGGCGCCGAAGGCGTGCGACATCCCGAGGGCCGCGCCGAGCTGTGCAGCCTCGTCGACCCCGCCGCTGCGACGGACGATCCGGTCCACCTCCTGCAGCCCGATGACATCGGGGGCGAGGGCGCGCAGGACCGCGGCGGTGCGGTCGAGGTCGACCCGCTCGTCGGTGCCGCGGCCGTGGCGGATGTTGTAGCTGACGACGCGCCAGATGGGGGGCGTGACGGTCGGTGGTGTGGTCGCGGGCGTGGACGTCCTGCGCGGCCCGGCCCCGACGCACCCCGTGAGCCCGAGCATCTGCGTGAGGGCCGTCAGCAGCAGGGCGATGCTCCGTGCGGTGGGACGATGTCGCATCCCGCAACGATACCACCCGGGTCCGGTGCGCGTATCCTTCGGCATCGTCCGTGTCCGTCGCGGCGCGCCGTGACCCACCTCGCGAGCCCGCCACGTGGTGCCGACCAGCGGTTCCGCCCCTCCTCACCGACTCCGCCCTCCTGTGTCTCATTTCCTCCCGCCTGACGACCTCGCCGCGCTCGACCTTCCGCCCGACGTGATGCGGGCGATGGGCCACGCCGTCGTCGACCGCGCCGTCGATCATCTCGCGGCGATCCCGACGATGCCGAGCCGCGGGGACGTCGCCGCGGAGGCGCTCTGCCGCGCCCTGCGCGCCGGTGCGCCCGAGACGGGGCGCGCGCTCGAGCCACTCCTCGACGAGCTCTTCGAGCAGTGCGTCCCCCCCTCGTTCACCACGATCGGGGCGGGCTACCTCGCCTACATCCCCGGCGGCGGGATCTACCCCGCCGCGCTCGCCGATTTCATCGCCGACACCACGAACCGCTTCACCGGGATCTGGCAGGCGGCACCGGCGCTCGTGCAGCTCGAGGCGAACGTCCTCGACTGGCTCCGGGAGTGGATGGGCTTCCCCGACACGGCGCGCGGCCTGTTCACGACGGGGGGCTCGATGGCCACCTTCAACGCCATCGCCGCGGCGCGCGAACGCCACCTCGGCCCCGACATCCGCCGCGGCACGCTCTACGTCTCGTCGCAGGCGCATCACTGCGTGCAGAAGGCCGCGAAGCTCGCCGGCATCGCCGCCGACCGCGTGCGCGAGATCCCCGTCGATGCCGCGTACCGGATGCGCGTCGACGCGCTCGCCGAGGCGATCGCGGCGGACCGCGCCGCGGGGCTCACCCCGTTCTTCATCTGCTCCACCGCCGGCACGACGAACACCGGCGCCGTCGACCCGCTCGAGGCGATCGCCGACCTTGCCGCGCGCGAGGGGTGCTGGCACCACATCGACGGCGCCTACGGCGCCTGCTTCCACCTCGTCCCTGCGCTCCGTCCCCTCCTCGCGGGGCTCTCGCGCGCCGACTCCCTCACCCTCGACCCGCACAAAGGGCTCTTCCTCCCGTACGGGACCGGCGCGCTCCTCGTGCGCGACGGTGACGCGCTGCGCGCGCTGCACGCCTCCACCGCCGGCTATCTCCCCCCGAACCAGGGGGAGTTCTACGACCCCGCGCAGTACGGCCCCGACCTCTCGCGCGATTTCCCGGGGCTCCGGCTCTGGCTCACCTTCCAGCTCCTCGGGCTGGCGCGCTATCGCGCGGCCCTGGAGGAGAAGCGTGCCCTCGCGGTCTGGGCGGCGGAGCGGCTCGCGACGGTGCCCGGTCTCGTCCTCGATGCGCCGCCGCAGCTCTCGCTCCTGGCCTTCCACCTCGAGGGACCAGGGCTCGAGACGCGCGCGGCGCAGGACCGCGCCACGACCGCGCTCGTGGAGCGCGTCACCGCCCGCGGTGACGTGATGCTCTCGGGGTGCGTTGCCGAGGGCCGCGCGCTCGCGCGCATCTGTGTGCTCAGCTTCCGCACGCGGCAGCGCGAGGTGGAGCTCGCGGTCGCGCAGGTCGCAGATGAGGCGGCGGCGATCCTCGCCGAGGCGCGTGCTTCCCACGACGCCACCACCGGTCGCGCGGTGGGGCACACCGCGTGAGCGAGGCCGCGCCGGTCCGCCCCGATCCGTATGCCGCGCTGCGGCACACGAAGTTCGCGCGACTCGTCCTCGGGATCTTCGCGCTGACGCTGGGTGTGCAGATCCAGGGCACGGTGGTCGGGTGGCAGATGTACGATCTCACGCATGACCCCCTGGCCCTCGGCCTCATCGGCCTCGCGGAGGCGCTCCCGGCGTTGAGCACCGCGCTGTACGCCGGCCACGTCGCCGACCGGCATGACCGCCGGCGGATTGTGCTCGTCGCCCTCGGTGTGCTGTTGGCCTGCAGCGGGTCGCTCTGGTTCCTTGCGGGTCCGTGGGGCGGGGAACTCGCCGCGCTGGAAGACGGGGGCGCGTCCGTGACGCCGGGGAGCTCCCTTCGCGTCAGGGCGATCTATGCGGTCATCATCGTGAGCGGGGTGGCGCGTGCGTTCCTCCAGTCCGCCCGGCAGGCGATGGCCGCAGAACTCGTCCCACGCGCACTCTTCAAGAATGCGATCACCTGGCGGACGGGTGCCTGGCAGCTCGCCTCGGTGCTGGGGCCGGCGCTCGGCGGGCTCCTGTATGCGGTCGGTGGCACGCGGCTCGCGTACGCGGTCGACGGGGCCCTGATGGCCGTCGCTGTGGCGGTTATCGCGTCGATTCGCCATCGCTCTCCCCCCCGCGCGCAGTTGCAGGAACCCGTGTGGGCGTCGGTGGCGGGCGGTGTCCGCTTCGTCACGCGGGAGCCCGTGATCCTCGGCGCGCTGACCCTCGATCTCTTCTCCGTCTTCTTCGGCGGCGCGGTGGCGCTCCTGCCGATCTTCGCTGCGGAGATCCTGCACGTCGGCCCCACCGGGCTCGGTCTGCTTCGGGCTGCACCAGCCGCCGGTGCCGTGGGGATGGGGATCGTGCTCGCGCGACATCACGACTTCGAGCGGACGGGCCACGTGCTGCTCTGGTCGGTTGCGGGTTTCGGCGTCTGCATGATCGGCTTCGGGCTCTCGACCTCGTTCCTGCTCTCTCTCGCCTTCCTCTTCGCCTCCGGCCTGCTCGATATGGTCAGCGTCGTGATCCGCAGCACCCTGCTGCAGTCCCGCACGCCGGAGGCGCTGCTCGGACGTGTTTCCTCCGTGAACCAACTCTTTGTCGGCTCCTCGAACGAGATCGGGATGTTCGAGAGCGGCGTCACCGCACGGTGGTTCGGCACCGCGCCGAGTGTGGTGATGGGCGGCGTCGCGACGCTCGGGGTGGTGGCGCTGACCGCGCTCGTCGTCCCGACGCTCCGGACCTTGCGCCGCCTGCATCCCGAGGAACAGGCGGGGGTCTGACCGCCCACCGCGTGCCTGCCGAGGCGGTCCGGCCGCGCCGAGGGGCGATGCTCCGTCCAGGGTGTCGCGGGTATCATTGGCGAGTCGGCCCCTCCCACTCGCCGTGATGCCGCACGATCCGCTGAACCATCGACGTCTCGTCATCCTCGCCGTCGTCCTGCTCATCGTCCTCGGCGTGAGCACGTCGCCCGTGCTCGAGGGCGCCGTGCGTGAGGGGTTGGCCATGGTGGAACGCGTCATCCGCGCCCATCCCCGCGCGGGGGTCGCCGCCTTCCTCGCCTTCGCCGCCATCTCAGCGATGCTCTCGTTCTTTTCCAGCACGCCGATCGTCCCGGTGGGCGTCTACGTCTGGGGCGCGGAGCGGACGATGCTCCTGCTCTGGATTGGGGGCGTCGTCGGTGGGACGGGGGGCTACTGGCTCGCCCGGACGCTGGGGCGTCGCGCGGCACTGCGCTTCATCCCGGCCGAACCGTTCCATCGTTACGAGACCTTCTTTGCGACGCGCGCGCGCTGGCCCAGCATCCTGCTCTTCCGGTTCGCGCTGCAGTCAGAGTTGCCGAGCTACGTGCTCGGCGTCCTCAAGTATCCGTTCCCGAAGTACCTCCCGATCATGGCCCTCGCGGAGCTTCCCTTCGTCGCCGTCGTGGTCTACCTCGGAGATGCCTTCGTGCGCGGGCGCAACGGGCCCTTCGTGGTGACTCTCGCGGTGAGTCTCGGCCTCACCCTCCTCGCCTTCCGGCGACTGCAGCGGGAGATGCGGGCCGGGTGACCGCAAACGGGCCTCGCGCATCGACTTGCGCGGGGTGAGGGGTGGCGTTTGAATCCACCCGAATGGCTGCCACGCCGATCCCCCTTACGACGCCGGCCCCGCTCGTCTGGGTGCTGATTCCCACCGTCGCCACCGACGATCCCAATCTGGCCTGGTACAGCGATTACTCCCTCGCGCGCGAGGAGTATACGCGGGCCTTCGCGGCCCTCGGGATCGCCTGGCGATGGCAGCCGGTCACGATGCAGGACGTGGAGACCGTGATCGGTGGGATCCGGCGGGCGTCGCGCGGCTACGCACCAATCGCGCTCAACCTCTGTGACGGTGACGAGATCAACGGCTCGCCGGGCCTCTCGGTGATCCGCGCGCTGCGTGCGCACGGGATCCCCTTCACCGGCGCGGATGAGTCGTTCTACGACCTCACGACGTCGAAGATCGTGATGAAGCGCCTCTTCGAGGGGGCCGGCGTCCCCACGGCGCCCTGGGCGATCGTCCAGCGCGACGGGCGCGGCACCGCACGACTCTTCGACGAACTCTCGAAGACCCTGATCCTCAAGCCGGCGATCTCCGCCGGGAGCCTCGGCATCGGGATGAAGTCGGTCGTCCGCTCGCCGCAGGCGCTGCGTGCGCAGCTCAAGCGACTGCACGACGGGTATCGCGGCTGGGCGCTCGTCGAGGGCGGGGCCTTCGTCGAGAAGTTCATCATCGGCCCCGAGTACACGACGTTCATCGTCGGGCACGCCACCGAACCGGCGCGCGCGCGGATCTACCCGCCGGTCGAGCGTCTCTTCAACGAGACGATCCCGGTGCGGGA
>JBMTAR010000052.1:0-12184 GCA_049428925.1 Gemmatimonadaceae bacterium | reverse complement strand
CCACCGCCCCGTGTCCGATGTGCGCACCGGCCTCGAGCACCATCGTCACGCCGGGGAACATATGCAGAGTGCAGTTCTCCTGGACGTTGCACCCATCCTCGATCACGATGCCGCCCCAGTCCCCGCGGATCGCAGCCCCGGGCCCGACGTACACGTCGCGGCCGATGATCACGTTGCCGGTCACGGCGGCCTGTGGATGCACAAAGGCGCTCTCGTGGACCACCGGGACGAACCCCTCGAAGGCGTAGAGCACGGCGTCAGACTCGCTCGAGGACCATCGCGTACCCCTGACCCACACCGATGCACATCGTGCAGAGCGCGTACCGCCCGCCGCGACGCGTCAGCTCCCGCGCGGCGGTGAGGGCGAGGCGCGCGCCGCTCATCCCGAGCGGGTGCCCGAGCGCGATGGCACCGCCGTTCGGGTTCACGCGAGGATCATCATCGGCGACGCCGAGCTCGCGCAGGCAGGCGAGTCCCTGCGCCGCAAAGGCCTCGTTGAGTTCGATCACGTCCATCTGGTCGAGCGTGAGCCCCGCACGCTGGAGCACGAGCCGCGTCGCTGGCACCGGCCCCATCCCCATAATGCGGGGCTCCACCCCCGCCGCCGCGCTCGCCACCACACGCGCCATCGGCGTGAGTACGTGCGCGCGGAGCCCCGCCTCCGACGCGATCAGCAGTGCCGCCGCCCCGTCGTTGAGCCCAGACGCATTCCCCGCCGTGACCGACCCCTGCCCATCCGTGCGGAACGCCGGCTTGAGCTTGGCGAGCGTCTCGAGCGTGGTGTCGGGCCGGAGGAACTCGTCCTCGCTCACGCGCACGCTCGCCCCTTTCTTCTGCGCGACCTCCACGGGGACGATCTCCTCGGCGTGCCGCCCTGCGGCACGTGCGGCGGCGGCCTTCTGCTGGGACCGCAGCGCGAAGGCATCCTGGTCCGCGCGGCTCACCCCGTACTGCGCCGCGACGTGCTCCGCGGTCTCGCCCATCGAGTCGGTCCCGTGCGCCGCCTTCATCGCCGGGTTCACGAAGCGCCAGCCAAGGCTCGTATCGAAGAGCTGCACGTCACGGGCGAACGGCGTCGCGCCCTTGGAGAGGACGTACGGCGCGCGCGTCATACTCTCGACTCCGCCCGCCACGTACACCTCGCCTTCGCCGGCCCGGATGGCGCGCGCAGCGTTCGCGACCGCGCTCAGCCCGGAGGCGCAGAGGCGGTTCACCGTCTCTCCCGGCACGGTGATCGGCAGGCCGGCGAGCAGGAGCGCCATCCGCGCGACGTTGCGATTGTCCTCACCGGCCTGATTTGCGCAGCCGAGGATCACGTCGGCGACGGCGGCGGGATCGAGCGCGGTGTGTCGCGCGAGGAGCGAGCGGATGGCGTGGGCGGCGAGGTCATCGGCGCGGACGGCGCTCAGCGCGCCGCCGAGATTGCCGATAGGGGTGCGGACGCCGTCGACGAGGAACGCGTGGGTCATGGGCGGGTCAGGAGAGGCGCGGGGGAACGGCGATTAGACCGGAAGCGGCTTGTGCGTCCGGTAGACAGTGCCGCGGAAGTGCCCGACGACGACCTCGTCCTGGTTGCGCACGGTCACCGAGGCGAAGCCGATCTTGTTTGTGGTCGTCTCTCGGACGCCCGTGGCGATCAGCACGTCGCCGGGGCGCACCGCTGCCGGGTAGCTGATGGTGCAGTCGAGCGCGACACTGATGGTCCCGTCGGAGTTAGTGCAGAAGGCGAGCGCGCTGTCGGCGAAGGCGAAGACGATGCCGCCGTGCCCGGTGCCGAAGCCATTCACCATCTCCGGCCGCACGGTCATCCGGAGCACGGCACGACCCACGGCCACCTCGAGCACCTCGACACCGAGCCAGCGCGAGAAGGCGTCCGTGACCAGCATCCGCTCCACGGTCTCGCGTGCGCGCAGATCAGCGTCGGCACTCGGCCCCGCGGTGGACTCGCTCATCCGAGGAGGCTCCCACCCTCGCGCACGAGGCGGCGGAGTCGGACGCTGGGGCGGTAGCGATCCTCCCCGTACTCCGCGTGCAGGAGCTCGAGCGTCGCGAGAATCGTCGCCGGCCCGATGGCGTCACCCCAGGCGAGCAGCCCCCGCGGATAATTGACCCCCTTCGTCATCGCGAGCTCCACGTCGGCCGCGGAGGCGATCCCCCAATGCACCGCCTCGACCGCTTCGTTCACGAGCATCGCGAGGATCCGGTGGAAGACTCGCTCGGCGAGGGCGATATCCGTGGTCGGCGACGCAGCAGCGGCCCCGTCGCGGTAGTCGTGATAGCCGCGGCCGGATTTGCGTCCCAGGAGCCCCGCCTCGACGAGCCGCTGCTGCGTGACCGCCGGCCGATAGCGCGGATCCTGGAAGGTCGCGTCAAAGACCGAGCGCGTGACCGCGAAGTTCACGTCGTTGCCGATGAAGTCCATCAGCTCGAAGGGACCCATCTTGAAGCCCCCACGCTCGCGCATCGCCCAGTCGATGGTCGCGGCGTCGGCGATCCCCTCCTCGAGGATCCGCAGCGCCTCGCCGTAGAACGGGCGCGCCACGCGATTCACGATGAATCCCGGGGTGTCCTTCGCACGGACGACGACCTTCCCCCACGCGGCCATCCGGGCGTGCGCCGCCTCGGTGACGGCCGCGTCGGTGACGATGGCCGGGATCACCTCGACCAACGGCATCACCGGGGCCGGGTTGAAGAAGTGGAGGCCGATCACCCGCGCCGGATGGGTGCTCGCGCCGGCGATCGCCGCGACGCTGAGCGACGAGGTGTTGGTCGCGATCACCGCGCTCGGGTCGAGGACCGCGTCGAGCGCACGCACGAGCGCGCGCTTGGGCTCGAGCGCCTCGATGATCGCCTCGACCACGAGCCCACACGGCGCGAAGGGGGCGAAGCCGCTCGGCGCATCGCTGGCGTTCGCTGCCGTCCCCGCGCTGGCGGAACCTGTCGAACCGCTCTGGGCGGCCGGGAGCGCGTGGTACATCAGACGCCCGAGCACGGCGTCCGCGGCGGCCCGCTCCAGCCGACCCTTCTCCACCTCGCGCGCCAGCACCTTCGCGTGACCCGCCTTCGCACGCTCGAGCGCGGCCGGGTGCGCGTCAGCGAGCACGACCGGATGGCCCTGCATCGCCGCGACTTGGGCGATCCCGGCGCCCATCGCGCCGGCGCCCACGACGCCGACCGTCATCCCGGCGGGCAACAGGGTGGTCGTCATGCGCCGCGGTACACGGGAGTCCGCTTCTCGAGGAAGGCCCGCACCCCTTCCTCGTAGTCCGCGGTGCGCCCCGCCTCCTGCATCAGCTGTGCCTCCAGCTCGAGCTGCGCGTCGAGCCCGTTCGCCCACGACGCGTTCATCGCGCGCTTGGTGAGCCCGAACCCACGCGTGGCCTGCTGCGCCAGCCGATGCGCCAGTCCGCCCGCCACCTCGAGGAGCGACTCGGCGGGCGCCACGTCCCAGATGAGCCCCCACGCCTTGGCCTGTGCGGCCGACACCTTCTCCCCGAGGAAGAAGAGCCCCGTCGCGCGCTGCGGGCCCACGAGACGCGGCACGAAGAAGGTCCCGCTGGTATCGGGGATGAGCCCGAGCTTGGAGAAGCTCTGCACGAAGGTCGCCGACTCGGCGGCGATCGTGAGGTCGCAGGCGAAGGCGATGTTCGCGCCCGCCCCAGCCGCCACGCCATTCACCGCCGCGATCACCGGCTTCTCAAGGGTACGAATGGCGCGAATGATCGGGTTGAAGCTCGTGCGCACGACCTCACTGATGTCGGGCATCGGGCCGTCGCTCTCCGGGAGGACCTCGCTCAGGTCCTGACCGGCGCAGAAGCCACGGCCGGCGCCGGTGAGCAGGACGGCGCGGACGGCGTCATCCGCCGCGGCCGTCGCGAGTTCAGCCTGCAGGGCCGCCGCCATCGGCCGGGTGAACGAGTTGAGCACCTCGGGCCGGTGCAACGTCAGCACGAGGACCCCGTCGCGGAGCTCGCGGAGGATGAGCGGGCTGGCCATGCCGGAAAGATAGGGCCCGTTCCATGCCAACGGGCCCCCGCACAGATTCCTCGCATGGCGCGCTCCCCCCTCCCCGACCTCGACTGGCGTCGTATCGCCTTCCACGTCCTCGCCTCCAGGGCGATGGACGAGCTCGAGGAGGCCATCAACCGGGGCGAGCGGCTTGGCGCCCGCCCGGAAACCGGCGGACGGAAACAGGTCCCGCGCGAGCACCTGGTCCTCTATCAGTTCTCGGCGCGCGGACACGACGTCGCGCAGTGCATCCTCGGCGCGATGCTCGACGGCACGCGCGACGCCGCCGGAGCCTACTACCGCAGCCGCCCGCTCCTGCTCTCCCTCGGGCTCCCCTACGCGGACGCGCTCGGCTCCCCCCTCGGGCGGAGCGGTGGATTCTCCGACGGGCGCGACATCGGCGTCGTCTGCAATCTCCCGCGCCCCGATGGGCCCGTCGTCCTCCCGATGGCAGGGGACGTCGGTTCCCAGTACACGCCGGTCGCCGGGTGGGCGCAGGCAATCACCTACCACCGTGACGTGCTGCGCGACGCGCGATGGCAGGGCTCCATCGGCGTCGCCCTCGGCGGCGACGGTTCCGTCGCCACGAACGGCTTCTGGTCGGCGCTCACGATGGCGACGACGCTCCGACTCCCGATGCTCTTCTACATCGAGGACAACGGGCTCGGCATCTCCGTCGGCGGCGAGATGCAGACGCCGGGCGGGAACATCGCCGCGAACCTCGCGGCCTTCGGCGATCTCTTCGTGCGCGACGGGGACGGGTGCGACCCGATCGCCGCAGCGACGCTGCTGCAGGAGTGTGTCGCCCACGTGCGGCGTGGTGCGGGCCCGGCGCTCGTGCGGCTCACCGTGCCGCGCCTCTCCAGCCACTCCGGCCCCGACAACCAGAAGGGGTACCGCACCGAGGCAGAGATCGCGGCGGACCAGGCGCGTGATCCGCTCCCGCGGTTGCAGGCCGCGCTCGTCCCCGCGGTGATGTCCCCCGCCGCGTGGCGCGCGCTCGAGGCCGAGGTGATGGATACCGTCGAAGCGGCGCTCGCGGAGGCGCGTGCGCGTCCCGCCCCCGACCCCGCCACCATCGGCCGGTACCTCCACGCCGACGTCGGCTCCGACGCCGCCGAGGCGATGCTCGGCGGGCTGTCGCGCAGCGAGCGTGACGCGCTCCGCGGCACGGACGAGCCGGCCCCCGAGGGGCCACCCCTCCGCTTCGCCGAGGCGGTGCGCCGCACGCTCCGGCGCGAACTCGAGGTGAATCCGAAGCTCGTCGTCTTCGGTGAGGACGTCGGCAAGAAGGGCGGCGTCCACCTCGTGACCGAGGGACTGCAGCGGGACTTCGGCCCCGCACGGGTCTTCGACACCAGCCTCTCCGAGGAGGGGATCATCGGTCGCGCGTCGGGGCTCGCGATGAGCGGCCTGATGCCGGTCGCCGAGATCCAGTTTCGGAAGTACGCCGATCCGGCGACGGAGCAGCTCAACAACACGGGGACGATGCGCTGGCGCACTGCGAACCGCTTCGCGGCGCCGATGGTCGTGCGGATGCCCGGCGGTTTCGGCAAGGATGTGGGTGATCCCTGGCACAGCCTCAGCGACGAGGTCCGCTTCGCACACGCCTACGGGTGGCAGGTGGCGATCCCCTCGAACGCGGCGGACGCGGTGGGCCTCCTCCGCGCCGCGATGCGGAGCCCGAACCCGACGATCTTCTTCGAGCATCGCTCGCTGCTGATGACGGGCACCGGGAGTGCGCCGTACCCGGGTGACGACTACGTACTTCCCTTCGGCCGTGCCGCGGTCCGCCGGGTGGGCTCCGCCTGCACGTTGGTGACGTGGGGGGCGATGGTGCACCGCTGCCTCGAGGCGGCCGAGCGCTTCGGCAACCACGTCGAGGTGATCGACCTCCGCACCATCGCCCCGTGGGATCGCGAGACGGTGCTCACCTCGGTCACGAAGACGGGCCGCTGCGTGATCGTGCATGAGGACAACCGGACAGCCGGGTTCGGCGCGGAGATCGCGGGCGTGGTCGCGGAGGCAGCGTTCTGGCGTCTCGACGCGCCGGTGCGGCGCGTCGCGCCGGCCGACATCCCGATGCCGTACCACGAGGTGCTGCTGGACGCGGTGCTCCCGGGGGTGGATCGGATCGCCGAGGCGCTCGAGGAGACGCTCTCGGCCTGACCCGCGCGCCGGCTCAGTGGAAGAGCACGTGCCAGACCACGTAGAGCCAGCCGAAGAGCCCGTGCACGATCGCCCAGAAGACCGACTCGTTGAGGTGGAACGAGATGGCCATCGCGAGGGCGGAGCCGAAGCCCACGCCGGCCTTGGTGATCTCGAAGCGGGTGGCGGTACCGTTCATCGCGCGCTCGGAAGTGAAGGGAGAGCTCCGGGGGTCGTCGCGGCGGAAGCTATCGACGCCGCGGCCACCGCCGCCACGACCTCATCATCGGTGACCTGTGGGAAGTCGCGATACCACTGCGCGACGGCGACGAATCCCTCCGGGCGACGAAGACAGAGACAGGCGTCGACCTCGTCTCGCAGCCCCTCGCAACACGCCGGCGGTCCGACCGGCACGGCGATGGTCACCTGCGCCGCCCCGAGTTGCCGAGCGGCGCGGACGGCGGCCCGCATCGTGGCGCCGGTCGCGAGGCCATCATCGACGAGCAGCACGCGCTGTCCGCGGCAGCTGAGCGGCGGCCGGCCAGCGCGGTAGGCGGCCTCGCGGCGTGCGAGCTCCGCGGACTCGCGGGCGATCACGGCAGCGACTTTCGCCTCAGGGATCGCGAGCGTGGCGATGAGTGTGTGGTCCAGATACGTGACGCCGCCCGGCGCGACAGCCCCCATCGCGAGCTCCTCCTGCCACGGCACACCGAGCTTCCGCACGCAGAGCACGTCGAGGGGGAGGCCGAGGGCCGAGGCGACTTCGACTCCGACGGGGACACCGCCGCGAGGGAGCGCGAGCACCAGCGTCTTCGGGGCGTGTGCGTGCGCGACGAGTGCCGCCGCGAGCGCCCGCCCCGCCTCCTGTCGATCCGTGAATCGCGCGCCGTCCGACACCGCACCTCCCGTCCTGTCGCCGCGATCAGATCGCCTTGAACTCGTCGAACGGTTGCCGACAGCTCGTGCAGACGTGGATCGCCTTGCAGGCGGTACTCCCGAACTCGCTGCGCAGTTCCGTCGCGGAGGAGCCACACCACGGACATGGTACGGGTGGGCGCGCGCGCGTGAGGGTGACGAGGGCCCCGCTGTCCGCCTTTCCCGGAGGAGCGATCCCATACGTGCGCAGCTTCTCGCGCGCCGACTCGGGGATCCAATCGGTCGTCCACGCGGGGGAGAGCACGGTCCGCACCTCGACCGACGACGCACCGGCGGCCTCAAGCGCCGCGCGCACATCCTTCTCGATCTCGAACATCGCCGGGCAGCCGGAATACGTCGGCGTGATCGTCACGGTCACCGCACCGGCCTCCGTCACCTCCAGCCCTCGGACGATGCCGAGCTCCACGACGCTGATCACCGGCACCTCGGGATCGGGCACGCCCTCGAGCGCGCGCCACGCGGCCTCGGCGGTGATCATCGCCCCGTCCGCGCGTCGTGGCGCGTCGCATCGCCGGTCATCACGGCACGCGGCGTCGAGGCGAGGTACAGCGCGATGAACCGCACCGAGGTGACCGCGCTACCAGCGGGCGCCGGGGTGCGACCGCGCCACGATCTGCATCACCGAGAGCAGATGCCCGAGATGCTCGGTGTGGCGACCCACGCGGCCGCCGCGCTGCATCGGCCCGTCCGCGGGACGCGCGAGCGTCGCGCGCTGCAGCACGTCGTCCACCACCTGATCCCAGCGCGAGCGAATCGCCCCCATGTCGAGGCGCACGCCCTGCTCGGCGACGGCGGCGTCGATGGCATCCTGGTCGAAGAGTTCGCCGGTGTAGCGCCAGCAGTCGTCGAGGGCGCGCTGCGCGCGCGCATGGCTCTCCGGGGTGCCATCCCCGAGGCGCACCACCCACTCGGCGGTATGCCGGAGATGGTACTTCGCCTCCTTGAGCGCCTTCGCCGCGACCCCGGCGAGCCCCTCGTGCGATGCGCTGAGCAACGCCTCCCAGAGGAGGACGCTGTGCGCGCTCACGAGGAACTGCCGCACGATCGTGAAGCCGAAGTCACCCTTGGGGAGCTCCATCAGCAGCGCATTCCGGAACTCGACCGCCTCGCGCCAGTACGCGAGCGCGTCCTCGTCCCGCCCCTGCCCCTCGGCCTCGCCCGCGAGTCGGAGCAGCGACGCTGCCTGCCCGATGAGATCGAGAGCCATGTTCGAGAGGGCGATGTCCTCCTCGAGGATCGGCCCGTGGCCGCACCATTCGGAGAGGCGATGCCCCAGGATGAGGCGGTCGTCACCGAGACGGAGGAGGTATTCCACCAGCGGGGCGCCGAGCACCGGCCCGCGGGACGGCCCCGCGACGGGGCGCACGCCCGCCGTCGCCTCACCGGCGGCGATCCCGAGCTCCTCCGAGGCCGACATCAGAAGATCCGGATGCCGCGCGGCGCGATGTAGAACTGCGGGTGGCGATACGCCTTGTCGTTCCCCGGGTCGAAGAACGGCCCCGCATCCGAGGGGGCGGAGGCCGTGATGGCGGCGCTGGGCACCACCCACAGGTTCACCGCTTCGCCGCGGCGCGCATACACGTCGCGCGCGTTCTGCAACGCATGCTCCGCGTCCGTCGCGTGGACGCTCCCCGCGTGCTCGAAGGGCTGCCCCTGGTTCTCCTGGGTGAAGACCTCCCAGAGGGGCCAGTGGCTGTCGCCGACCGGGGCGCCCGTCGCGTCACTCATCAGGCGGCTACCGTCGCCTGCGACCGCTTCGCCGCGTGCGCCGCGGCCGCCTCACGCACCCAACGTCCCTCGTCGTGCGCCGCACGACGCGCCTCGAGGCGCTCGCGGTTGCACGGCCCGTTCCCAGAGATGACCTCCTGGAACTCCGACCAGTCGATCGGCCCGAAGTCCCAGTTCTTCGTCTCCGCATTGTAGCGGAGGTCCGGGTCCGGCAGCGTGATCCCCAACTCCTGCGCCTGCGGGACGGTGAGGTTGATGAAGCGCTGGCGGAGCTCGTCGTTCGTCTTCCGCTTCACGCGCCACTTGAGCAGCTCGGCCGTGTTCGGCGAGTGCGTGTCCGACGGGCCGAACATCATCAGGGAGGGCCACCAGAAGCGGTTCACGGCATCCTGCAGCATCTCGCGCTGCGCCGGGGTGCCCTTGGCGAGCGTCATGCAGATCTCGTAGCCCTGCCGCTTGTGGAAGTTCTCCTCCTTGCAGATGCGCACCATCGCGCGCGCGTAGGGGCCGTAGGAGGTCTTCGCGAGGATCGTCTGGTTCACGATCGCCGCGCCGTCCACGAGCCAGCCGATCACGCCCATATCGGCCCAGGAGAGCGTCGGGTAATTGAAGATGCTCGAGTACTTCGCGGTGCCGTCGAGCAGCTGGTTGTACAGGTCGAACCGGTCGACGCCGAGCGTCTCCGTGCCGCAGTAGATGTAGAGGCCGTGCCCCGCCTCGTCCTGCACCTTGGCGATCAGGGAGAGCTTCCGCCGAAGGCTCGGCGCGCGCGTGATCCAGTTCCCCTCGGGGAGCATGCCAACGATCTCCGAGTGGGCGTGCTGCGACATCATCCGGGTGAGCTGGCGACGGTAGCGCTCCGGCATCCAGTCCTTCGGCTCGATGCTCTCGCCCGCGGCGATGCGGGCCTCGAACGCGGCGACCTGCGTCGGGTCGTCGCTCGGCAGGGGGCGGGTGGTCTCGGGCATAGGGGAGAATCTATATCTTGCACCGATGACCTCCAGCGCCCAGCCCGTCCCCGAGGGGACCGTCACCACGAAGGTCGCCGACGGGATCGCGACCGTCGAGTTCGCCCACCCCAAGGGCAACTCGTTGCCCGCCAAGCTCCTGGTGGAGCTCGCGGATGCGATCACCACCGTCAGCGAGGACCCCGCGGCACGGGTGATTGTCCTCAGCAGTGCCGGCAGCTCGACCTTCTGCGCCGGCGCGTCGTTCGATGAGTTCCTAGCGGTGTCCACCCCCGAGCAGGGGCAGGCCTTCTTCTCGGGCTTCTCCAAGGTCATCCTGGCGATGATCCGGGCGCCGCAGTTCGTGCTGACGCGGGTCCAGGGGCAGGCGGCCGGCGGGGCGCTGGGGCTGATCGCCGCGAGCGACTACTCGATTGCCGTGCGCACCGCGCGGGCGAAGTTGAGCGAACTACAGGTGGGCATCGGTCCCTTCGTGGTGGGCGTGGTCATCGAGCGCAAACTCGGGCTCGCGTCGTTCATGCACCTCGGCGTCCACGCGGACTGGCATGATGCCGAGTGGTGCGAGCGGCACGGGCTCTACGCGATGCTCGTCGACGACATCCCGATGCTCGATGCGGCCGTCGCGGCGCACGCGGCGCGGCTCGCGGCGTCGAACCCCGAGGCGATGCGCGAGATGAAGCGCGTGTTCTGGGCCGGAACCGAGGAGTGGGGCGCGCGGATGGCGGAGCGCGCGGGGATGAGTGGACGGATGGTGCTGTCGGCGTTCACGCGCGAGGCGCTCGACCGGTTCCGGGGGCGCTGAGCCGCACCCGGTCACTCAGTCCCTCGGGCGCTTCAGTCCGATCGACCATCGACGTCGCGCTCGAGACGCGCTGCTAGCGAGACACCACCGCCGCCTCGAACGTCTCAACGAACCCCCCCGCCACCTGCCGCGCCGTCGCCGCGTACGCCGCCGGCTCGAGTGCCGCCGCGGCGCGCATCACCGCCGTCACCTGGAACGGCACCCCATCGGCCTTCGCGAGGTACTCCTCGACCGCGGTGAGGTACCCCATCATCCCGCCGAGCTCGGTCGGGCAGTACGACTTCTGCGCCCGCCGCAGCACCTCGACGCCCGCCGGATCCGGCATCGCGAGATTCTCGCTCCCACAGACCACCGTCGTGCGCGGGTTCGCGGCGATCGCTTCCACCGTGACGTCATCGAGCGACGCGCCCGCCGCGTTGACCACCACCGCGTCGACCGCGTCGCGCAGGACCTCGGCCTTCCGCTCCGGCCCGACCGCGCGGATCCCGAGGGCCTCGAGCTGGTGCCGCCGCTCGGCGCGCGCCTCCACCACGACGAGTGTCGCGTGCAGCGCGCGCAACCGCTCTACCAGATGCATCCCGATGTTGCCGCAACCGATCAGCGCGACGGTCGCGCGATCCATCGGCACCCCGGCCGCCCGCAGCATCCCGTGCAACACCTGGAAGTTCCCTTCCGCCGTCGGGCCGGAGGTGTCGGCCACGACGCTCCCGCGATAGCGCGCGTTCAGATACGCGAGGGAACCGGTGAGACCATCGGACATCATCCCGTGGCCGAGGTCCTGCCCGGTGACGAGCCGGATGCCAGCCGACGCCTCGATCGCGTGGAAGGCCTCGATCGCGAAGTCGAGCAGCGCTCGGTCGTTCGGTTCCCCGATGCGCGCGTCGGGGGTCGGCGCGAGCACGCACTTCCCGCCGACGACACGGCTCAGGTCCCTCCGAGCGAGCGGGCCTCCGATGCCGAGCACCCGCGACCACCGGACTTTCTCCTCCATCCCCATCGCGAGGGCGATCGCCTCGCGCTCCGGCGTGAAGCCCGGGGCCGAGGTGCGCGTCTCGGGCGCGATCCGGAAACCGCCGAGCGAGAGGTAGCCGGAGCCCGGCGGCGCGTGCGTCGCCACCGCGAGCACCCACCCCGTGGCGGGATGCTCGTAGCGATGCACCCAGACGTCGGAGGACGCTGAGGCCGCGAGCGCCGGGAGGATCCGACGGGCGTCGTCTGGGGGGAGGATGTTCACTCGCATTCGGGGAAACCTAGGGGGGGATGTCCGGGGTATGGGAGGCATGCGCACGCGACGTCTCCTCCCCGCCGCCGCCATCGCCCTCCTGCTCTCCCTCGGCGGCGGCGCGCTCTGGATGCTCCGCGATCCGGAGCCTGTTTTCCGCCGGCGTAGCGGCCCACTCACGGGCGTTGACACCCTCCCCCGCGCCGATCACGAGCGGGATGGCACGCTCGTCCTCCGGCTCCGCGGCGAGACCGGACTCACGGCGACCCTCGCGGTGCGCCCCGCATCGCCAGTGCGAACGGCGGACGCCGCCGACACGGTGATCCGCGATGCAGACCCCGCCAACGCGGTGCGATACCCGCTCGTCCTGAT
>JBMTAR010000051.1:0-12617 GCA_049428925.1 Gemmatimonadaceae bacterium | reverse complement strand
AGAAGCAGATCGCCTACGTGAAGAAGGAGGAGGAGTACATCCGCCGGAACCTCGCGGGCGTGAACTCCTTCCAGGCCAAGGGGAAGCGGAAGCGGCTGGAGCGGCTGCCCCGGCTCGCGCCGCCGCCAGGGGATCCGGCGGCGATGTCCCTGCGCTTCGAGCCCGCCGAACGCGGCGGCGACCAGGTCATCGCCGTGAAGGACCTGCGCGTCGAGGTGCCGGAGCGCGTCCTCGTCGAGGACTTCACCGCGGTGCTGCGCCGCAACGACTTCGTCGCGCTCGTCGGTCCGAACGGCGCCGGCAAGTCGTCGTTCATCACCACGCTCTTCGGCGAGCGGGCTCCCGCCGCCGGTGAGGCGCGCATCGGCAGCTCGATCACCCCCGCCTGGTTCCGGCAGGACCTCGCCGACCTGCCCCTCCGCAAGTCGCTGATGGACGCGATCCTCGACCAGCGACCCCTGTGGAGCCGCGGGGCCGTGCAGAACCACCTCGGCGCCTTCGGCTTCAGCGGCGACGAGGTCTTCCGCGAGATCGGCACGCTCAGCGGCGGCGAGCGCGCGCGGATGGCGATGGCGCTCATCACGCTCTCCCACGCCAATCTCCTCGTCCTCGACGAACCCACGAACCACCTCGACGTCGAGAACATCGAGGCGCTCGAAGATGCGCTCGACGAGTACGAGGGCACGGTGCTCCTGGTGAGCCACGACCGCGCCTTCCTGCGCGAGGTCGCCACGCGCGTCTGGTGGTTCGACGGCACGCGCCTACGCGACTACGACGGTCCCTTCATCGAATGGGAGGCGGACCGCGCCGCACGGGTCGCCGCCGCGGCGAAGGCCGACGCCGAGGCCGCCGACGCCCGACGCGCCGCGGAGAAGGTGCGCGCGAAGCGGAATGAGGCGTCGCAGGAGGACGACCACGCCGCCCGGCGCGCACGCAAGCGCGCCGCCGAGGACGCCGAACGGAGCGTTCAGCGGCACGAGGCGCGCGTCGCGGAGCTCGAGGCACAGCTCGCCGACCCCGACCTCTACGACGGCTCCGCGGAGAAGGCGCGCACCGCGGCGGCACTGGATCAGGAGCTCGCGGCGGCGCGGCAGGCGCTCGACGCGGCGATGGCCGCGTGGGCCGAGGTGAGCGACGCGCGGTGAGCGTGGCGGGGCGCCGCGGCGCCCGGCCACGCGATCAGGCCGACGCGCCCGGGCGGTGGGTGGCGTAGCCGGCGATCGCCTGACGGAGCGCGATCCGCGCCGAGACCTCCAGTTCGTACTCCATCGAGATCTCGCCGAGCTGCGCGGCGCCGTGCCGCTTGAGTCGGGTGGCGACGGCATCGCTCTGCGCGTGACGTCGGCAGTACTCGCGACTCGCCATCCAGAGCGCGTTCGCGGCGTGCCACCACCCCTCATCCTCGGCGCCGCGGCCGGCGGCCGCGGCGGTCTCGTACCGGGTCGTCGCCGTCGCGAGCTGTCGGTCGCAGAGATCGGCGACCTCGGCGACCCCCTCCAACTCGAGGTCATCGAGCCCGTGCTGCAGCGTCCGGGCGAGCCGGTCGTGCTGTCGGCAGCTCTCCTGCGCCGCACGGTACAGGGCGTCGGCGGCGTCGCGCACCGGGTGCGCGTCGGGGGATGGGGTGCGGCTGGTCTTGGGCGTCATCGACCGGGAATCCTCATCAGGACCCCGGCGTCACCGCAAGCGTCACCGCCAGCGCCAACGCCAGCGTCAGCGCGGCGGTGCCTCGTCCGCGACGAACGCGATGCGGTCGCCGGTCGGGCTGACCGCGAGCCGCGAGAGCGTGCCGATCCCGCGTCCCGTCACGTCGAGCACCGTGTCCCAGCGCCCGTCCACCCACACGAGCACCCGCAGTCCCTGCGTCACGAGGAGACGCCCGCCGGGCGCCCAGGCGTGATAGTCGGCGCCACGCGGTGCCGGCGCCACGCGTCGGATCGTCCGCGCGCGCACATCGACCTCGCTGATCCAACTGGTGTCGCGCCCGACCTGCAGGAAAGTGAACGCGTCGCGGCCCGGCACGCGTACGAGCGCGCGCCCGATGTCGCGGGCGAGGGTGTCGACGCGCTCCGTGCGCGGATCCACGAGCACCAGCGCGTTCGGGTCGCCGAGGACAAAGGCACCGAGATTGGCTTCGTTCACCCAGACGTGGTAGCCGACGGGCCGGAGGGCGCGGAGCACCAGCGACGGGGCGCTCCCATCGAGCGGGAACCGCCAGAGCCGCTGTGTGCTGTCCAGCTCCACGCGGATCACGGAGAGCGCGGCCGCATCTGGCGTGAGCGTCGCCGAGTACTCGCTCTCGTCCGTGTGCGTGACGCGCGTGGCCCCGGTGCCGTCGACGCCGACACGCCAGATATCCGCGGGCGCGTCAGCGCCGATGCGCGTGAACCAGAGCGCGCGGCCGTCTGGCGTGAACGCTGGTTGATTGTCGTAACCGGAGCGGCGCGTGACGTTCACCGGCTCACCGATCATCGCGGTCGCGGACGCGCGAAGCGGCGCCACCCAGATCTCGGTGCCCGACTGCGCGGCGACAGGCGCGGTGAGGGATGCCGCAGTGAGCCCCGCGAGGCGCACCACGCGCCCCACGCCAGGCGCCATCACCGCGCGCGCGGTGCGAAGAACACGAACGGGGTCGATCGAACCGATGCGTCTCATGCGGCCTCCACGATGCCGGTGCATCCCCCGAACCCGAGGCGCGGACGCCCCGGCGCCTCGCAGACCCCGCGCAGCGTCACCTCGTCCCCATCGGCGAGGAAGGCGCGGGTCTCGCCCGAGGGGAGCGTGATGGGCTCGGCGCCACGCCAGGTGAGTTCCAGCAGGCATCCGCGCGAGTCCTTCGTCGGCCCGGAGACGGTGCCACTCGCCACCAGGTCCCCAGGCTTAAGGTTGCACCCGTTGCTCGCGTGGTGCGTGAGCATCTGCGCGAGGGTCCAGTACATCGTCGAGAAGTCCCCGCGGCTGAGTCGCACGGCGGGCATGCCGGCGGCGCGCATCGCCGCGGAGCGGAGCCAGACCTCGAGCGTGATGGCGAACGCCCCGCGCGTCGCGTCACCCGCGTCGGCGAGATACGGCAGCGGCGCCGGCTCCTCCGACGAACGCCCGCGCGCGGCGGTGCGGTAGGGAGCGAGCGCATCGAGCGTGACGAGCCAGGGCGAGATGGTCGTGGCGAAGTTCTTCGCGAGGAATGGCCCGAGGGGCTGGTACTCCCACGCCTGCATATCGCGCGCGGACCAGTCGTTGACGAGCACGAGGCCGGCGAGATGGTCCTCCGCCTGCGCCAACGGAATCGACTGGCCGAGTGCGTTGCCGCGACCGATCACGGCTCCCACCTCGAGTTCGTAATCGAGGCGCGCCGTCGGCGCGAAGGTCGGCGGGCCGTTGGGATGCGCGGCCACCTGCCCATGCGGGCGTCGAATCACCGTGCCGCTGGGCACGATGGACGACGCACGGCCGTGGTAGCCGATGGGGACGTGGCGGTAGTTCGGGAGCAACGGCTGATCGGGACGGAACATCGAGCCCACGTTCGTCGCGTGATCGATGCTCGCGTAGAAGTCGGTGTAGTCACCGATCGCGACGGGGAGCCGCATCGTCACGCCGGACGCGTCGGTGAGGAGCCCCGCCGTCCCCTGTGCGCGGACGCCTTCGGGGGTGTCGGCGCGGAGCAGCCGGGAGACTGGCGTGCGCAGCGCGGTCAGCGCAGGACGCCCGAGTGCGACGAGGGCGTTGAGCGTCGGCGCCGTCAGCGCGTCGGTGATCGCCACATCGAGACCGTCCAACAACCCTGCCGCGCGCGCGCGCGCGAGGTCGCACACCTGGTCGCCGATGGCAGCGACGACGGCCACATGCCCATCAGCCCACTCGGCGATGCCGAACGGGAGGTTCTGGATCGGGAATTCGGTGTCGGGGGCATGCGCCGACGCCACCCAGGAGCGGAGCGCGGGATCGTGCGTCGCGTCAAACATCGTCATTGGAAGTGGAGGGCGGCGAGGTCGTGGACCGGCTCGTCGAACGCGCAGGAACCGAACGAGGCACCGGACGCCGCGCGGAAGGCGGCGAGCGCGGGTGTGGCGAGCCCGAGGTGGCGCCACCGCAGCGAGGTACCATCCACGGCGATCGCCGCGGGGACCCGTTCCTCGAGCAGCGGAGCCACCGCTGACGCGTCGACCCCTTCGTGGAGGAAGGCCGCGGTCAGGAAGATGTTGAGGAAGCCGTACATCGTCGCGCGCGGCCCGTTGGCATCGCCTGTCAGCGGGTACTCCCCTCGGAGCGGATGGTGCAGCCCCGCGGTCGCCTTGAACGGGACGCCGGCGCGCACACAACACGTGAGGAACCGCAGCAGGTCCGCGGGCGCGGGGATGGCGTCGGGGGTCAGGCCGCCGGTGCGGACCTTGGCGCGGAGGCCGAGGCGTGCGAGCGCCGCGACGAGCAATGGCAGATCCGCTTGCAGCGGGAGTTCGACGTAGACCGTCGCCATCGGCGTGGGCGCGTCGGCCGACGCGGCCCCGGACGCCAAGCTGAATGCGGTGGCGATCGCCTCGATCGTCGCCACATCATCGGCCTTGGCCTCCACGACATCCGCCGTCAGGCAGCTCCCATAGGTGCCGACGAAGGCCCGGAGCACCGGCGCGTCGGTCACGTTCGCGAGGACGGCCAACCCCCAGGGATCGGCCGGCGTGGGCGCACCGAACGGCAGGCGATCGACCTCGGTCGTGAACTCGGCGAGCCGCGCCGCCGGGACGACGAAGCGACCGAGCATCGCCCGATCGGCGCCGCGGCGATGCTCGGCGTAGCGCGCGACCGCATCGCGCATCGGGAGGGCCGCCGGCGGAAAGAGCCCGGCGTAGTCGATCAGCCCCGCGAGCAGGGTGTCGACGGGGCCCGCCGGGCTCACGACTCGCCGGGCCCGTGCAGATGCACCGGCGCCGAGACCTTCCGCAGCCGGATGTTCAGCGCCTCCACGGCGACGGAGAAGGCCATCGCCACGTAGGTGTACCCCTTCGGGATGTGATAGCCGAACCCCTCGACGAAGAGGTTCCCGCCGATCATCACGAGGAAGGCGAGCGCGAGGATCTTCACCGTCGGATGCCGCTCGACGAAGTCCGCGATCCGGCCGGCGGCGGCGAGCATCACGATGAGCGCGATCACGTTCGCGGCGATCATCACGCCGACGTGCGAGACCATCCCGACGGCGGTGATCACGCTGTCGATCGAGAAGACAATGTCCACGACCATGATCTGCGCGACGACGCCCGTGAGCGTCGCCGCCGAGCCCGTCGCGGCCGTCTCGTGCGCGCCGCCCTCGAGCTTCGCGTGGATCTCGTACGTCGCCTTCCCGATGAGGAAGAGCCCGCCGACGATGAGGATGAGGTCGCGGCCCGAGAGCGCGTTCCCCATCAGAGTGAACAGCGGCGTCTCGAGCCGCATGATCCAGGAGATCGAGAGCAGGAAGAGGATGCGCGTCAGCAGCGCGCCGCCGAGCCCGAGGGACCGCGCCCGCGCCCGCTCCGCCGCCGGGAGCCGACCGGCGAGGATCGCGATGAAGATGATGTTGTCGATCCCGAGGACGAGCTCGAGTCCGGTGAGCGTGAGGAGGCCGACTAGGAGCTGCGGGTCCATCAGTGCCTCCAGCATCACGCCACCGTCGCTAGGTCGATACCCCGCGTCGCGAGGATCCGGGCCACCGTTTCCCCGATCTTGTTGTTCGGCGTGCTCGCCCCCGCGGTCAATCCGACGCGGATCGGGCGGTCGGCCGGGAGCCACGCCGCGAGCTCGCGCTCCTGCCCCGACGCGAGGTCGCGATGCCGGATCACGCCGCCCGTCGGGTCGATGCCGAGTGCGTCCTCGATATGGTACGTCGTCACCCGCTCCGCGCAGAGGGCGGCAAGAGAGATCGTGTTGCTCGAGTTGTACCCGCCCACGACGACCATCACGTCGAGCGGCTCCTGCAGCAGCGCATTCACCGCATCCTGACGGTCCTGGGTGGCGCTGCAAATCGTGTCGAAGGTGCGGAAGTGCTCCGCGCGGTAGGCGTCGCCGTGCACACGGGCCATTGTCGCGCCGACCGCCTCACCGATCGCGAGCGATTCGCGCGCGAGCATCGTGGTCTGGTTCGCCACGCCGATCCGCCGGAGATGCACGTCGGGATCGAAGTGCGGGCTCGCCGCGTGGGTGTACTTCGCCAGGAAGGCCTCACGCCCACCGACGAAGTCGCCGGCGATGTAGGCCATCACGTCCTCCGCCTGCGCCATATCACGGACCACCAGATAGGTGCCGCCCGGGTGCTTCTCGACCTGCGATGCCGTCGCCCGCGTCTCCTCGTGGTAGTACTTGCCGTGGATGAGCGCCATGAACCCCTCCTTGGCGTACACCTCGACCCGCTTCCAGACATTGAGCACCGACCCGCAGGTCGTGTCGACCACGACGCAGCCCCGCTCGCGGAGCGTTTCGAAGTCGTGGATCGTGACGCCGAACGCCGGGAGGATCACCACGTCGGCCGCTTCGACCGGCGTGTAGTCGAACCCCGTGGGGCTCGCGCCGAGGAAGGCGATCCCCATCTCCTTCAGCTTCGCGTTCACGTGCGGGTTGTGGATGATCTCCCCGGCGAGGAAGATCCGTCGGTCGGGGAACTTGGCGCGCGTCTGGTAGGCGTACTCGACCGCGCGCTCCACCCCGTAGCAGAAGCCGAATTCCCGCGCGAGCCGGACCGTCACCGGGCCCGCCGTGAGGGTGTGCTCGCGCGCCAGCAGGAGATCGACCAGATGGCCGTCGTAATCGGCCGTCAGCGTCTGCTGGACCTCGGCGCGGAGCCCGAAGCCCTTCCGATAGTAGGTGGCGTCGCCCGTCATCGGTCGAAAGATAAGGGCGGGCGCCGGGGGGCGCACCGCGCCGGCGCACGCCGGCGGCCGGCCCGGCGGACGCGTCTCGCCTCGCGTTCGCCTGCGGGCCCGCGTAACTTCGCGGACGATGTCCGAGCGTTACGACCTCTGCGTGATCGGGAGCGGGCCGGCCGGCGAGAAGGGGGCGGCCCAGGCCGCGTATTACGGCAAGTCCGTCTGCCTGATCGAGCGCGCGCCCCGCCCAGGCGGGACCGCCGTGAACTCGGGCGCCCTCCCCTCCAAGACGCTCCGCGAGACGGCGCTCCTCTTCCACCAGCTCCGCCAGCGCGGCGTGACCGGGGTCGACTGGCGCGTCCGCTCAGACGCCTCCATCAGCGACTTCATGCGCCGCGAGCGGACGGTCGTCGAGACGGCGTGGCAGGCGATCGACGAGAACCTCACACGGCACCAGGTCACCCAGATCCGGGGCACGGCGCGCTTCGTCGACGCCGACACCCTCGAGGTCACCCACCCCGGCGAGGCGCCCCGCCGGATCGCGGCAGAGCGCTTCCTCATCGCGACCGGCTCACAGCCGCATCGACCCGCCGAGATCCCCTTCGATGGCCGAGTCGTCCTCGACGTCGAGGAGATGCTCAACCGGCAGGCCCCACCCGCCCGACTGGTCGTGATCGGGGGTGGCGCGGCGGGATGTGAGTTCGCCGCGACCTTCGCCGCCCTCGGTGCGAAGGTCACCCTCGTCACCGACCGCCCGCGGCTCCTGGCGCAACTCGACGCCGATGTCGCCGATGCGGTCCGCAACGAGCTCACCCGGCGCCTCGGCATCCAGACCGCCGCCGATGTCGCGGTGACCGAGATCCGCGTGAGCGGGGAGCTCGCGACCGTCACACTCGGCGACGGTCGCGTCCTCCACGCCGAGGCGGTGCTGCACTGCGCCGCACGTGAGGGACGGATCGCGGAGCTCGAGCTCGCCGCGGCCGGTATCGCCGTGACGCCGCAGGGGTTCATCCAGGTCGATCGGACGACCTTCCGCACCACGAACCCCCGTGTCGTCGCGGCGGGCGACGTCTGCGGACTCCCCGCCCTCGCAAGCCTCGCGATGGAGGAGGCGCGGGTCGCGGTCTGCCACGCCTTCGGCCTCCCCTTCAAGACCGCCGTCTCGCCCGTCGTGCCAACGCCGATCTGGACGATCCCCGAGGTCGCGACGGTCGGCCTCACCGAGGAGGCGGCCCGGCGCGAGGGGATCCGCGTCGAGCGCGGCGTCGCGCACTTCCGGGACAACCCCCGCGGCCAGATCGTCGGCGAGCTCGACGGCTTCGTGAAGCTCCTCTTCCGCACGGACGACAAGCGCCTCGTCGGCGCGAGCGTGATGGGGGAGGGGGCGACGGAGCTCATCCACATTCCGGCCGCCGTCATCGGGCTCGGCGGAACGCTCGATTACTTCATTGGCGCGGTCTTCAACTACCCTGCGATGGCCGACGCCTTCAAGTACGCAGCGTACGACGGTCTGCAACGGTTGGCGCTGCGCGTCAGCGCCGCGATGGAGGCGCGCGCACGCCACACGCCGTCCAGCGGCACCCTTACGGTGTCGCCACCTGATAGGGACTGAGCGCCTCCTTCACGAAGTCCGGGATCGGACGCTTCACAATCCCCTCCTTGGTCACACAGACCACCGTGAGCGTCGCCGACGCCCGGTGTGCCCGATCTGACGCCCGGTAGACCTCGAAGCGCATCGTCAGGGCGGTGGTGCCGATGCGGGCGACGCCGACCTCGATCGTGACCAGCTCGTCCATCTCCGCCGGCGAATGGAACTCGACCTGAAAGGCCTTCCGCGGCAGCTGCACGTGGCGCTGCACGCGCATCACCTCGTAGGGGAGCCCCGCCGCACGGAACATCTCGTGCTCGGCGACCTCGAAGAAGCGAATGTAGGTGCCGTAGTAGATGATCCCGAGCGGGTCGCAGTCGCTCCAGCGCACGCGATCCTGCACGGCGAAGGGGAGCGGGGGCGGCGGGGACTGGGACACGGCGGACACCTCACGACGGATGCGGGAAACGCCGACGGACTCGGGGCGTGCGGGAATGCTAACCTCTCGACGCGCAGGAGACCGCCCGCCGCGCATCCCCCTCATCCCGGAGCCCCTGCATGTTGCGCACCCTCCTCGTCCCGCTCGACGGTTCGTCGCTCGCCGAGCGCGCCGTTCCCGTCGCCTGTGCGCTCGCGAAGCGCACCGGCGGCGCGGTGCATCTGGTCCGCGCGCACGTTCCCATCACGGTGGTGGGGGCCACTGCGGAAGGGGCGATCTTCTCGCAGGATATGCTGGCCGCGGACGATGCGGTGCGACGCCACGCGCGCACCTACGTGGCCGGCGTGGCCGAGCGCGCGGCCGCTGCGCACGGGGTGCGCGTTACGCCGCTCTGCGAGGACGGCAGCCCCGCAGGCCTCATTCACGAGGTGGCGGACCGGCTCCTCGCCGACCTCATCGTGATGACGACACACGGGGCCGGTGGGTTCGCGCCCGATTGGCTCGGCTCCGTCGCCGACGCGGTCATCCGGCATTCGCATCGGCCGGTGCTCACACTCCCCGAGAACGAGGCGCATCCCGAGCGTCCCTTCGCCCCCCGACGCATCACGGTCACGCTCGACGGGAGCGAACGCGCCGCGACGATTCTCCCCGTCGCACGCGACCTCGCACTGGCCTACGGAGCGACACTCGACCTCGTGCGCGTGGTGGCGCCCTACATCCCGGGTGACGTGATCTCGCATCTCCCGACGGACCGTCCCGACCCGTTCGGCATCGATGCCGAGGCCGCACTCGCGAAGCGTGCGCTCGACGACATCGCGCGCACGTTCACGGCGGGGGGCGTCGCGACGACCGCGACGGTGCGGATGGACCTCTCGCCGACGAAGAGCCTCCAGGCGCACCTGAAGGAGACGGACCCCGATGTCGTCGCGATCGCGACGCAGGGCCGCGGGCTCTCGCGGGTCTTCGTCGGCTCGGTGGCGGACAAGCTGGTGCGGACGGCAGGGCGGCCGGTGTTGGTGCTGCGACCGACCGCAACACGGATGGCGTGAGACGGCAGGCTAGACGCGCGGGATTCGCATCCCGCGCTCGGCCGTCCGTCCTCAGCGTTCAGCGCGCGTAGAGTTCGGCGCGCAGGAACGGCGCCAACGCGTAGGTCACAAGCACCTCATACGCGCCCTGCCGATCGATCTGTCCCGCCGTGAGGATCCCGAC
Organism: Gemmatimonadaceae bacterium; assembly: GCA_049428925.1. Taxonomy (GTDB): domain Bacteria; phylum Gemmatimonadota; class Gemmatimonadetes; order Gemmatimonadales; family Gemmatimonadaceae; genus Pseudogemmatithrix. Next base: position 2,548 of record JBMTAR010000051.1, on the reverse strand, counting down.
CGCGCCCGCACCGTACTTCGTGCCGTCCGCGGCCACGAGCGCGTCCATCGCGTGCCCGAGCTCCATCCCGCCGCGGATCATCCGCGCGACGGCGTCGGGGAGCGGCATCGCGAGCGAGCCGCCCACGCCCTCGCGTCCGTCGCGGTCGACCACGACGCACCAGGCACAGGTGCGCATCCCCTCGGGCCCGTCGACGACGCCCCCCTCGAGCCCGACGCCGAGATCCGCGTCGGTGGCCTCACGTGCGGCGCGGGCGCGGGTGCGGGCGCCGGCGATCGTCTCCGCATCGCCGAACGGCTGGTCGGGTACCCCACTCGCCGCGGCGACCGCCTCGATCACCGCCGCCGGCGCCACGCGCGCGAGCACGGCGCGCACCGCCGCGCCCTTCACCGGATTGCGGGATCCCACCGCGACCCGCCCGAGTGACGACACCGCGGAGGACGGCGCGGCCGATGACACGCGAGACGAATCAGTCATCACACGAATCTACGCGGAGGCCACCACCCGCCGACATTGCCGCCCGCGAGCAGCGGGCCACCGGCAGGCGCCTGCCACCGGCGCTAACTTCGCGGGATGATCGACGCTCCGACGCCCGCGTTCGTCTTCGTCGGCGGCCGCCTCTGGCTCGACTTCGTCAACACTGACGACGCGCGCCTGGGCGTCCGTCTCGATACGATCGACGCGTTCGATAAGTACGTCGATTGGCTCGAGGCCGCCGAGCTCATCGATGCCGCCCGCGCCTCGGCGCTCCGGCGTCGCGCGCTCGACCAACCCTCGGGTGCTGCGGCAGCACTCGTCGAGGCGCGGCGCATCCGCGCCGCGCTGCGCGCCCTCCTCGAACGGGGACGGAGCACCACAGGGCAGGCCGCCCGCGACGCCGCCGTCGCCGAGATCAACCGCGTCCTCGGCCGTGCCGTCGGCACGCGACGCGTCGATGCGGTCGAGGACCGGTATGTGCGGACCTTCGTGCCGGTGGGCGACGTCTTCGGTGGGCTCGTGATCCCGATCGCGGAGTCCGCGGTCGACTCGCTCGTGCGCGGGGAGTTCGACCGGATCCGCACCTGCGCCGACCGGCGCTGCCCGCGCCACTTCGCCGACGACACCAAGTCCCACACGCGCCGCTGGTGCGATATGCGCACCTGCGGGAACCGCGCTAAGGCGCAGCGACGCCGACGTCGGCGGGCTTGAGGTAGCCCATCTCCTCCGCGTAGTCGCGGAGGCGCTCCTGCAGAAGGCGACGGCCACGGAAGAGGCGCGACTTCACCGTCCCCTCGGGGACGCCGAGGACCCCGGCGATCTCCGCGTAGCGGAGGCCGTGCAGATCGCTCATCACGACCGCCGACCGGTACTCGTCGGGAAGATCGGCGATCGCGGCGACGATTCCCTCGTCGAGGAAGGAATCGAAGAAGCCCGTCTCCGGGTCGGCGTCGCCCACGACCTCGAAGACCTGGCGGCCATCCTCGTCCTCGAGCGGCTGCACCTCGCGCGCGTCGACGCGGCGCTTCCGGCTGACGAAGGCGTGATAGAGGATCGTGAAGAGCCAGGCCCGGATGTTCGTCCCCATCCGATACTGCTCCCACCGTTCGATTGCACGGAGCATCGTGTCGGAGACGAGATCCTCGGCGTCCTCCCGCGCGCGCGTGAGCTTCAGCGCGAACGCGTAGAGCGCATCAAGATGGCGGAGCGCCTCGGCGTCGAACGAGGCCCGCGGGTGCGTGGGCGCGAACGACGCGGCGGTGGCGGCGTGACCCTGGATCATCAGGAGATGACCTCCCCACGGACGTGGCTGGCGACGAAGCGCTTCAGGTCCGAGGCGACCCCGTGCATCAGGCCCACATCGCGCTTCATCCGCGCCATCGTCGTGGCCCCTTCAAGCGTCGCGACGATGAAGCGCGCGAGCCGCACCGGGTCGACCCCCTCCTCGAGGCGATCCTCCGCCTGACGCAGCAATCCGGCAATCTCATCGATCCACCCACGGAAGACCCGGGCGATCCGCACGCGGAACCCCTCATCCTGCTCCGCCATGTCACCGGCGAGCGCGCCGAACGGCGATCCACCACGCATCCCGCGCTCCACCTGCATCGCCACCACCGAGTCGATGAAGACCTGCAGACGCTCGATCGGTTCGATGGTCGGCTCGCGCAGGATCGCGAGGCCGCGCTCACCGAGCAGGTCGAACTGCCGCGCGAGCACCTCGTGCCCGAGCGCGTCCTTCGACTTGAAGTAGTGGTAGAAGTGGCTCTTCCCACTGAGCCCTGCCCGCGCGATGACGTCGTCGACCGACGTCTGCACGAATCCCTTCTCAGCGATGAGTTCCGCCGCGGCGTCGATGATCTGGATTCTGCGCTGGCTCACGGGTCCTAATATTGGACTCGTGAGTCCTAATGTCAACGGCGCGGCTTATAATCTCATAATGCGCTTGAAAATAACGACTTATGACTTAAGCCGACCGTGTGATGTCAATAAACTATACACCATAGTTGGAGGTGTGGTCTCAATTCCACCGCCTGCCTCCGGCGTGCAACCTACCGCCCCTACCTACCGCCCC
>JBMTAR010000050.1:0-12711 GCA_049428925.1 Gemmatimonadaceae bacterium | reverse complement strand
GCCCCGGCGCGGACGAGCCCGTCCTCGGCGCGCCCGAGGAGCTCCACGATGGTCGACGCATAGAAGTCACCGTGGCTCGTGAAGACGCCGCGCTCCACGAGTGCGCGCGTCACCGCCTCGCTCGTGTGGTCGGCGACGGCGAAGGCGATGGTCGGCGTCCGCGGCCGACCGGGGGGCGGACCGTAGCGCGTCACGCCGTCGATGGCGCCGAGGCCCTCCCAGAGCCGGTGCAGCTGCGCCATCCCCCGCGCGTGCAGCCCCGCGAAGGCGCGCTCGAGCCGCGCACGACGCGTCGGTCCCTCCGCGAGCGAGGCGAGGAAGTCGATCGCCGCGCCGGTCCCGACGATCCCCTCGTGGTTCTGCGTCCCGGTTTCGAGCCGCTCGCTCCCGACGTCAGGCGCGGGCAGGAGTTTCGGCACATCGAGCGTGCCGAGGAGCGACTCCCGCACATACAGCACCCCGGTGTGCGGGCCGTAGAACTTGTACGCGCTGCAGCCGAGGAGGTCGCAGTCCATCGCGCGGACGTCGACGAGCGCATGCGGGGCGTAGTGCACCGCATCGACGAAGACGAGCGCGCCTACGCCGTGCGCGAGGGCCGCGGCGGCGGTGACGTCGTTGATGGTGCCGAGGGCGTTGGAGCCGGCACCGATGGCGAGGAGCCGCGTGCGCGGCGTGAGCGCGGCACGCAGCGAGTCGAGGTCGAGCTCGCCGGTGGCGAGATTTACCGCGACGCGACGGATGGTGATCCCGCGCTCGCGCTCGAGCGCGCGCCAGGGGGCGACGTTCGCGTGGTGATCGAGATCGGTGATCACGACCTCGTCGCCGGGTCCCCACCCGCGACCGAGCGCACGCGCGAGATGGAAGGTCCCGGTCGTCATGTTGTTCGCGAACGCGACCTCCGCCGGCGAGGCGTTGAGGAAGTCCGCCGCCGCCTCGCGTGCCGCGAGGAGGAGCGCGTCGGTCTCGGCGCTGGTCGGATACGCCCAGTGCGTGTTCGCGTTGTGGTACAGCAGGTAGTCGGCCATCGCGTCGACGACCGAGTGCGGCACCTGCGTGCCACCCGGCCCGTCGAAGTAGGCCACCGGGTGGCCCAAGTGCCGTCGCGCGAGCGCAGGGAAGCGCGCGCGGATCGCGTCGACGTCCATCACGTCTACCGCTGTGGTCTGTGCCGTGCTCATTCGATCACCGTCCCGGTCAGGCGTTCGACCCACTTCACCACCTCCACGTGGTCCGCCTCCTCCCCGAGCGCGACGTGCGCGGCGCGGAAGAGCTCGGCGGTGAGCTGCAACATCGGCGTGGCGACCTTCTGCTCGCGCGCGACGCCCGCGGCAATCCCGACGTCCTTGTCGAGGAGTGCGAGTCGGAAGGTGCGCGGGAAGGCGCGGGTGAGGACGCGCTCGGGGAAGAGATTCATTGAGGCGTTGGAGCGGCCGCTCGAGGTGTTGATCACATCGAGCGCGACCTCGGGGCGCACCCCGGCCTGCGTGAGCGCCGCAAGTCCCTCGGCGGTCGACCACAGGTGCAGCGCGAGCAGCGCGTTGTTCACCGCCTTCACCGCATCGCCTGCGCCGACGCCGCCGCAGTGGACGATCTTCTTTCCGAAGACCGCGAGCACGGGACGCACCCGCTCGAGGACCGCGGCATCGCCGCCGACCATCACCGTGAGCGCCGCCTGCTCGGCGCCGGCGACGCCGCCGGAGACGGGGGCGTCGAGGAAGGCGACGCCCTGCGCCGCGCAGCGGGCGGCGAGCCGCCGCGAGGTCGCCGGGTCGCCCGAGGTGCAGTCGACGAGGACGCTCCCGGGACGGAGCGTGCCCAGGAGACCGTCGGGGCCATCGCAGAGCGACTCGACGTCGGCGGACACGGGGAGGCAGGTGATCACGACATCGGCGCCGTCGGCGGCGGCGGCCGGGGTGACCGCGTGGATGGCACGGTGCTCGGCGCTGAACGCAGCGGCCTTGGCCGCGGTGCGGTTCCAGACGCGGAGCCCGAGGTCGGCGGCGGCGAGGTGGCGGGCCATCGGCGTGCCGATGGCGCCGAGTCCGAGGAAGGCGACAATGGGCATAGGCGAGAAGGTACTAGATTCTCGCGCGATGCGACTCGCCCTCACGATCGACGGGATGGTGGCCGTACACGCGCGGCACGCGGTGATGACCGCGCTCGGAGGCGTGGCGGGGATCGCAGCCGCCGAGGTGGAGCTTGGCGCGGCGGAGGTCACCTGCGCGGCGGGCGTGGACTTGGTGACGACGGAGGCGGCGCTGCGCGCCGCGATCGCGGCGGTCGGGTGCACGGTCACGGCGGTACGGGCCCTGCCGCGGCAGCTCCCGACGCTCTGAGCGCGAACGCGGGTCCACGCCCGATCGACGTGCGGGGCGTGGTGCCGCGCGCACGGCGCCGCAGGCGGGCGAGTTCACGTGCGGTCGTCGGGACGGTGTCGCGCCCCGCGCGCCCCGGTTAGCTTCGAAGGACGTCCACCACTCGTCGCGCGCGCGCGACCCGTGTCCACCACCCGGGGAGGTCCGCCGTGACCCCAGATCAGCGCGAGAAGGAGCGGTCGGTCGCGGCGCTGGTCGCCCCCGACATCCAGGAGCTCCTCGAGACGGACGCGCCCGCGGTGGCGGTCGAGACGGAGGAGCTCCACCCGGCGGACCTTGCCGACATCGCCGAGCTCCTCCCACCCGAGCTACTGCCGCGCTTCCTGACCGCGCTCCCCGCGGGACGCGCCGCGACGGTGCTCGAGTACCTCGACGAAGAGCGGCGCACCGAGGTCCTCGAGGCGATGGACCCCGAGGAGGCCGCGGCGCTCCTCGCGCGGATGACGCCGGACGAGCGCACCGACGCGCTTGAGGAGCTCGACGACGAGACGGCGGACGAGATCCTCGACGAGCTCCCCGAATCGGCGCGACGCGAGACCGAGGCGCTCCTCGAGTACGCGCCGGACACGGCGGGCGGCCTGATGACCACGGAGTTCGTCTCCGTCGATGAGACGGCGACCGTCGAGGACGCTTTAGGAGCCGTGCGCGGGATGGCACGCGCGGGGCGGCGGGAGGCGATGGGCACCGTGTACAGCGTCGACGCGCATGGCGTCCTCACCGGCGTGCTCTCCCTGCGCGAGCTCCTCGCCGCGCCCGAGGGGACCCGGGTCGCCGAGGTGGCGTGGACCGAAGTCGTGACCGTCCGCGCGACCGCGGACCGCGAGGAGGTCGCGCAGCTCACCTCCGACTACGACCTCGTCGCGGTTCCCGTGGTGGACGACACCCGTCGCCTCCTCGGCGTCGTCACCGTCGACGACGTCATCGACGTGATCCAGGAGGAGCAGACCGAGGACGTGCAGAAGTTCGGTGGTCTCGCCGCCCTCGAGGATCCGTACCTGCAGAGCTCTGTGCCGGAGCTGATGCGGAAGCGGCTCCCGTGGCTTCTCGTGCTCTTCATCGGCCAGATGTTCACCGCGGCGGCGATGGCGTACTTCCAGTCGGAGATCGACGCCGCCACGGTCCTCGCGCTCTTCATCCCCCTCGTCATCAGCTCCGGCGGCAACTCCGGGTCGCAGGCGACCTCGCTGATCATCCGCGCGCTTGCGCTGCAGGAGCTCGGGATGCGCGACTGGCTCCGCGTGATGCGGCGTGAGCTCCTCATCGGCCTCCTCCTCGGCGCGATCCTCGGTCTGGTCGGGCTCGCCCGCGTGGTCCTCTGGCAGTGGATGGGCTTCTATCCCTTCGGCGACCACTATGTGCGGCTCGCCGCGACGATCGGGACCACCGTCGTCGGCGTCGTGCTCTTCGGCACGCTCACCGGCGCGATGCTCCCCTTCGTGCTCAAGAAGGCCGGGTTCGATCCGGCGAGCGCGTCGGCTCCGCTCGTCGCGACGCTCGTCGATGTGACGGGCGTCATCCTCTACTTCACCGTCTCGCTGCTCCTCCTCCGCGGGACGCTCCTGTGAGCGCGGTGCCCCACGCCGACCGGTACGGCGATGTGCACACCGACGCAGGGACCGCACCCCACGGCGATTCCGGACCCGCCGACGCGCGGGGCGCCGCAGTGGCGGTGCTCATCTCGGCCTGCGCCTTCGGCTCCCTCGCCGTCGGGGTGACGCTCGCCAATCGTGCCGGCGTGGCGCTGCAGGGGTTGATGGCGTGGCGCTATCTCCTCGCGACACCGCTGCTGATGCTCGTCGCCGGCGGTCCCACGGCGCTCCGCATCCCGGGGCGCGACATCCGCCGTCTCCTCATCCTCGGCGGGCTCGGGCAGGTCGCTGTCACCTCGCTCTCCTTCTCCGCGCTCCGGTGGATCGACGCCGGCCAGCTCGGCTTCCTGTTCTACACCTACCCAGCCTGGGTAGCGGTGTTGATGGCGACGCACGGCGTGGAGCCGCTCACCCGCGGGCGGCTCGCTGCGCTCGGCCTCGCGCTCGTCGGGATCACGACGATGGTCGGCGTGCCGTGGCGTTCCTCGCTCCCGCTCCCAGGGCTGCTCCTGGCCCTCTCGAGCGCGGTGGTGTACGCCGCGTACATCCCCGTGCTCCACCGCGCGCGCGGCCCACACCCCGCCGCCGTCGCCTCCACCTACGTGATCGGCGGTGCGGCAATCGTCTTCGTCACGTGGGCACTCGCGACCGGGACGCTCGTGCGCGGGATGACGCCGGCCATCTGGGGCGTCGCGGTCGGCGCCGCGGTGATCGGCACCGTCGCCGCCTTCCTCCTCTTCCTCCGGGGCCTCGCGGTGCTCGGCGCCGTCCGCGCGGCGATCCTCTCGACGGTCGAGCCCTTCTGGACCGCGCTCCTCGCGGCGCTCGTCCTCGGCCAGCCGATCGGCCCGCGCACGATCCTCGGCGGCACGCTCATCATGTCCGCCATCCTCCTCCTGCAGCGCTCGGCGCATCCCGTCGTCGAGGCCGACGCGCCTCCCCCGGAATGACCCCCGCCCGCCCCGCCCCGACCGGTGGCCGCCTTCCGGGGCCAGCCGCCGAGACCACACCCGAGCACGCCATTGGCGCCGGCCTCGTCTACACCCTGCTCGCCGCGACGGGGTTCGCCTCGGTGAGCATCCTCACCTCCGCCGCGGTCGCGACGGGGCTCTCCCTCACCACGGTGCTCACCTGGCGGTACGTGCTCGCCGCCGTCGTGCTCACCGTCTGGGTCGGCGCGCGCGGCTATCCGCGGATCCCGCCCCGTGAGATGCTCCGCTTCATCGCACTCGGCGGCTTCGGGCAGGCGCTGCTCGTCTACCTCGCGCTCGCCTCGCTCGCGTACATCCCCGCCGCGACGCTCGCCTTCCTGTTCTACACCTACCCCGCGTGGGTGGCCGTCGCGCAGGCGGTGCGCGGCGCGGAGCGACTCGACGCGCGGCGCGTCCTCGCCCTGGCCTGCTCGTTCGGCGGGATCGCCGTGATGGTCGGCCGGCCGAGTGCCGGGGGCATCGACCCGCGCGGCGTCGCGCTCGCCCTCGGCGCGGCGATCGTCTACGGCGCCTACATCCCGATGATGCGCGTGTTGCAGAAGGACCATCCCGTCGCGCCGACGTCGGCCTATGCGAAGATCGGTTCCGCGCTCGCCTTCCTCGTCGCCAGCGCTGCCAACCAGAGCTTCACCGCGCAGCTCACGCCGTCGGCGTGGGGGATCATCGCGCTGCTCACCATCGGGAGCACCGTGCTCCCCGGCGTCTTCTTCATGCAGGGACTCGTGCGGCTCGGCCCGGTGCGAACTGCGGTCGTGTCCTCGGTCGAGCCGTTCCTCACCGCGGTACTCGCGGCGATCGTGCTCGGCCAGCCGCTGACGTGGGCCACGCTGGCCGGGGGCGCGGCGATCGTCGCCGCGGTGGCGCTCCTTCAGGTGCGACGCGAGCGGGTGGCCTGAGCGTCCGCCCGGCGCTGCCGGCGGAACAGGAGTGCGCCGCCGACGACGGCGACGCCTGCGAAGCCGAACCACTGCAGCATGTACGACCAGTGCGGACCGGCGTCGAGTGCCGGCGGGCGGAGTCGACGCGGGACCGAATCAGCGCGCGGCGCGGAGTCGGAGGTCATCACGAGCTGCACCGGAAAGACCGGCGCGCCGAAGCGCGCTTCCAGTGCGGCGACGTGCATCGTCCGCAGTGGGCGTGACGCGGAGGGCAGCGGCGGGCCATCCGACGGAAGGGGGAGGAGATGGCCCGCGATGGTGACGCGTTCCCCCTCGCGCCACCGCGCCAGCTCCACACCGGCGGCGTCCGGGGAGTAGACCCATCCGCGCACGACCACCAACAGGGTGTCGGTGCCCTCGAGCGCGAGCGGGGTGAGGAGGTGAATGCCAGGGGAGCCGTCGTTCACGCGGCCGGCGAGCACCTGCTCCCGCTCGTACCGGAAGCGGCCTTCGACGAGGGCCCGCCGCCCGCGGACCGCCGTGCTGTCACCGGTCGCGAGGGTGTGGAACGGAGCGGGCACCGCCGCCAGCCGTGCGGCGACGGCCGCGTTCCAGGCGGCGCGCTCCCGGTGCCGCGCGAGCTGCCAGAATCCGAGCCGGATGAAGAGCGCGGCGCAGGCCAGGGGGATGAGGAGGCCGAGAAGGGTCCGGGGACGCACGGAGGGCGAGCGGGAGGGTGTGACGCCGGTCACGCGAATCGGGGAGGGTCAGGCGTTGCAGGAAGTCTAATCTGCGGCCATCCTATGTTTATGCCTCACAGGCGTGCCGGACGATCTCCGGCGCGCGGTGCCTCCTGACGGCCCGGATTCCCCGACATGCCCCTGCTCCGACCGCGCCTCGTGCGCCCCCTGCTCGCCCTGTTCGCCCTTGTCATCGCCGCCGGAAGCTGCGGACCAGATCTGCTGGGTCCCGGCGGCGCCCGACGTGCGGTGGTGGCGCTCAATCCGGAGTTCAGCGCGGTGCGGCTCGATGGGTCCGGGCACCCGCTGTCGATCAGCTCGATCGTCTCCTTCACCCGCGTGCGCGTCGTGCTGCTGCGGTCGAACGGCGACACCGCGGTGGATCGGATGGTGGACTTCCCGGCGGACGCGGACAGCGTCGCACTCGCCTTCAACGTGACGTTGAGCCCGACGGCACCGGCGGAGGGTGAGTCGCTCGGTGCCACGATGCGGTTCCTCACGGCAGCGGGGGACACCGTCTTTGCCGCCGGACCCGTGTCGGTGCAGGCTCGTCCCACGAGCACCACCACGCCGCCGGCTCCCGTGACGATTCCCGTCAGCTACGTGGGCCCAGGGAAGGACGCGACGTCGCTCAGTGTCGCTCCAGACTCCGTCGTCGCGATCCGCGGACAGACCCTCACCCTCACCGCCACCGCCCGTGATGCGCAGGGCGCGGTGTTGCCGAACACCCCGGTGGCGTACACCTCGAGCGACACCACCCAGGTGCGCGTGACCCTCGGCGGTGGCGTCGCCACGATTGTCGGCGCGCGGGGGAGCGCGCTCGTGATCGCGCAGACGCTGACCGGGCAGCGGGACACCGCACGCATCAGCATCACGCCCACCCCGACGGCGATCGCCGTGGTGAGCGGCAACAACCAGCAGGTGCGCCAGGGGAGTGCCTTCGCCCAACCCCTCCGCGTGCGTGTGACGGCGATCGACGGCCTCGGTGTGTCCGGCACGCCCGTCGACTTCGCGGTGACGGCGGGACTGGGCACCCTGAGTGCCGCCCGTGTGACCACCGACACGGCGGGGTTTGCCGAGGTGATCTGGACGGCCGGTGACACCGCGATGGTGGGGAGTGTGGTGGCGAGTGTGGCCACCCCGGCCCTCTCGACGACGTTCAGCGGCACCCAGCTCTCGTCTGGCCCCACCTCGCTCGTCTTCGCGGCGCAGCCCCCGGCGACCGTGGTCACGGGCGACACGCTCACGTCCGTGAAGGTCGTGGTGCTCGATGCCACGCTCGACACCGTCCGCACCTTCGCTGGCGCCGTGACGCTCACACTGACGGGGGGCCCAGCGGGCGCCAGCCTCCTCGGCACCGCGACGGTGAATGCGGTCGCCGGCGTGGCGCGGTTCCCCGGCCTCTCGGTGAATCGCGCCGGCACCGGCTACCGACTCAACGCCCAGCTCCCGGGGCGCCCGGCCGTCGCCACTGTGCCCTCGACTCCTTTCACCGCTACGCAGGCGCCGGCGGCGCTTGTCGAGCTCCTGACGGGCTCCGGTCGGGTCACCGGCGGCGGGACCCCCTTCCCCGACTCGATTCGCGTCTGGGTGAAGGATCGCTTCGGAATCGGCGTCCCCGGGGCGACCGTCTCCTTCACGATCGTCTCCGGAGGCGGGAGCGTCTCACCGGCCCCCGCGACCACGAACGCGGACGGCATCGCTGCCGCGCAGTGGACCGCGGGGCTCAGCGGTCCGCAGGCGGTGGATGTCACCGTCGCGGGCGTTGCCCCGGTGCGCGTGACCGGAGCCGTCCCCTCCGCCATCGTCGTCTCCAGCGGCTCGGGACAATCCGCGCTCTTCGGCCAGCCCTTCCCGCTTCCCGTGATCTTCACCGTGCTCGGCGACAGCGGCAATGTCCTCGCGAGCGCCCCGGTCGCGCTGACGGTCACCGGGGGCGGTACCATCAGCGCCACCCAGACCTTCTCCGATGCGCAGGGCCTCGTCCGCGTGAACTGGACGGCGGGGTCGATCGCGGGCACCGCGACCGTGACGGCGACGATTCCCGGCACGACGCTCTCGGCCACGGCAAGCGGGCAGCAGGGCTCGGCCGGCCCGTCGTTCATGGCCTTCGCCGTCCCGCCCCGCGGCATCGTGGCGGGTGACACGATCCCGACGACCGTGGTCGCGATCTACAACGGCGTGAACGAGCTGCTCCCGAACTACCGCGGCACGATGTCCGTCGCGCTCACTGGCGGCACACCTGGCGCGCAGCTGCTCGGCCCCACCACGGTGCCCGTCGACTCCGGCTCCTCCGCCGGCTGGTTCCGGAACCTCACCGTCGACCGGGCCGGCACCGGGTATCGCCTCGTGGCGACGCTCGCGAACCCCACGCTCACCGTGACCTCTGACACGTTCAGCGTGGCCCCGGCGCCCGCCGTGGCGCTGACGCTGACCTCGGGCGGTGGGCAGCAGGCGCTCGGCGGCACCACGCTGCCGGCGCCGATCGTGGTGACCACCGTCGACCAGTTCGGGTTCCCCGTACCGGGCGTTCCGGTGACCTTCAGCACGACCAACTCGGACGCGAGCGTCTCCGTCGGCTCGGCCACGACCGACTCCCTCGGGCGCGCCAGCACCCAGTGGACGGTGGGGCTCTTCGGCTCGCAGAGCCTGACCGTGAGCGCCTCGGGCATCGCGGTGCCGCTCACGGTCCGGGCGACGATTCCGCAGGCCCTCACGCTCGTGGATGGCGGCGGCCAGTCCGCGCTCTTCGGCGAGCCGTTCCCGACTCCGATCAGCTTCCGCGTCCTCGGCGACAGCGCCCGCCCAATGGCGGGCATCCCGGTCGACTTCGGCGTCTTCGGGGGTGGGACCGTGAGCCAGGTGCGCGACACCTCCGACGCCACCGGCCTCGTGAGTGTGACGTGGACCGCCGGGACCCTCCCCGGGAGTGCGACGCTCACCGCGACCGTCTCGGGGATGTCCCTCAGCGCAGGGGTCTCCGGCCAGCAGGCATCACCGGCGCCGGCGCTCCTCACCCTCACCGGCGCGCCGAGTCAGGTCGTCGCGGGCGATTCGATGCCCCCGGTGCAGGTGCAGGTGCTGAACGGCCTCGGCCAGCCGGTGACGAGCTACACCGGCGGCGTGCGCCTCACCCTCGGGGGCGGGGTCGTCGGGGCACAGCTCCTCGGCACCACCGTGCGCCAGGCCGTCGCCGGCGTCGCCACCTTCCCCGGCCTCGCCATCGACCGGGCGGGGAGCGGGTACCGGCTCTTCGCGGCCCTCGACCCCACGCAGCCGGGGCTCCAGACCAATAGCGACACCATCACAGTCACACCCGCCCCGCCGACGGCGGTGGTCCTCGTGAGTGGCGGCGGCCAGACCGCACCGGAGTTCATCCCGCTCGCGGACTCGATCGTGGTGCGCGTCGTCGACCGCTTCGGCTTCGGCGTGCCGGGGGTCACCGTGCAATTCGCGGTGCTGAGCGGGGCCGGTACCGTCTCCGCCGCGAGTGTGGTGAGCGCGGGGGGCGCGACGCCGGGCCGCGCCGCCGTGCGGTGGACCGTCGGCCCCGTCGGGGCGCAGCAGCTCAAGGTCGGCCTCCCCGGCGTGCCTGACCTCGTCGTCACGGCGACGAGTGTCTCCGCCAGTGGACCGCCGCTCCTGTTCATCGGGCAGGGGGATGGGGCGAGCCTTCGCATCGGCCAGCCGACCCCGATCACGCTCTTCCTCACCTCGCCATCGCCGACGCCGGTCGAGGTCACCTTCTCGACGACCGACCCCGCCGTGGTGAACTGGGAAGTCCCGTCGTGGCAGTTCGCCGCCGGGACGACGCAGCTCGTGACCGAGTTGCTCCCGGTGGGGGTCGGCTCGGCGGTGGTCCGTGTCACCAGCAGCGCGGGGAGCGATTCGCTCGTGGTGTATGTCGACTCCGCGACCGTCGGATTCCGCGACCCGAGTTGGGCCTACACGGCGGTCGGCGACACCATCCGGACGCAGGTGGTCCTCGATGCGCCGGCACCGTTCGGCGGCGCGACGGTGACCGTCACCTCCGCGGATCCCAGTGCCCTGCTCGTAGCACCGGGCACGGGGCGTGGTCTCTCCGACCCGAGTTGCACCTACTGCGGCCAGTTGCAGGCCGCGGACACGGGCGCGACGGAAGGGTTGGTCGCGCCGCCCGGCGCGAGTGCAACGATCCAGATTCCCGCCGGCCAGCTCTCCGGTGAGCTCGTGCTCCTCCCGATCGGGCTCCCGACCGCGGGGACCGGTAGCCCGATTGCCATCACGGTGAGTGCCACCGGCCGCGTGGGGAATGTGCGCAACGTGGTGATCGACGCGCCGACGTTGTCGGCCTTCCCCTGGGATGCCACGCTCCCGGTCGGGCACCTCGTCCAGGGCGGCGTTGAAGTTGGCACGCCGATGCGCCGGGCGGTGCCGGTGACAATCCGGACCCTCGACCCGACGATCCTCGCGGTGGAGGACTCCGTCGCGTCGATCGACGCCTTCGACTACGGCACCTCCGACCTCAGGTTCGCCCGCGCGCTGGCCGTCGGGGTCGGGCGGCTCCTCGTCGAATCCCCGGGGTTCGTGCCCGACACCTTCTCGGTCACCGTCGCGGAGCGCGGCATCGCGCTACAGAGCCTCGGGGCCACCAGCCTCACCACCGGTCAGGAGGTCGGCGTTCGCGCCCTGCTCGGCGTCGCGCCGAGTCCGTCGAACGGCTTCATCGCCTCCGCGCCGACCGCGTCGCCCGTCCCGGTCACCTTTGTCTCCCTCGACACCACGGTGATCCGTGTGTTGCGATCGGAGCGGAGCGCCGACGGGGAGTTCGGCGTGATCGTCGGGCTGCGGGCCGTTGGGACGGGGATCGCGCCCGTCGTCGCGAGTGCGCCGGGGTACGGCGCCGACACGCTCCAGTTCCTCGTGAGCGGGGTGACGCCGACGATCGCGCTGTACGGCCCGCTGACGCCGGGGGTGGTCGCGACGGTTGACGTCTCCCTCGGGACCTACGGGGCACCGCAGGCTTCGTCGGTGGAGTACACGGTAACAGCGGAGGATTCGACGATCGTCGGTGTCCTCACCCCGCTCCTCCGGATCCCGGCGGGATTCCAGAGCGGAACCCTGCGGCTCGAGGCGCGCGCCCCCGGCTCAACGACCCTCTCGCTGAGTGCACCGGGGATGACCACGACCGTGCAGCTCGTGAATGTGGCGTCCACGGGGAGCTTCGCCTACGTGTACGCACCCTCCAGCGTCATCGTGGACAGCACCGGCTCCTACGCCAGTGTGTACCTGAGCGGAGAGGCGGCGGCCCGGACGGTCCTGCAGGTGCGGTCGACGGATCCCGCCGTCCTCGCCGTGATCGACTCCGTCCTGACGATTCCCGCGGGCGCGCAGTATGGTGGCGCGCCGCGCATCCGCGGGCTCGCACCCGGTGCCGCACAGGTAATCCTGCGCCGTGATGGCGTCGATATCGATACCTCCACCGTGGTACAGGTCGTCGCCCCCTCGATTACCGCATATGTCGAGGGGAACCTGGCCAGCGTCGTCTCCCTCGGCCCGGACACCCGGCTGCCGATGGTCATCGAGGTGAGCCAGCAGGCGGCGACGAACCTCACCTTCACGGTGCAGGGACCGCTGGGGACCACGATCGTCGCCGGTGACAGCCTCCCCCTTGAGTCGTGGGGCGGGCAGCCCTTCGTCCTCCGCGGCTCGGCGTCGATGCCGACGAGTGGGATCGACACCGTGACGATCACCCGCCCGGGCGCCTCGCCGTTCAGCTTCTTCGTCACCCCGTCCCGTATCCGCTCGAACGTCCTCGTCGGCCCGATCGCCCTCGGGCAGGCCGCGCAGGTGGGCGCGTACGTGGGGCTCGCCGATGGCCCCACCCCGGTGCAATTCATCGAGAGCGGAATCCCCCGACGCTTCCGCGTCGTGTCGCTCGACACCACACGACTCCGCGTCGTCGAGGACACCCTGCAGGTCGAGTCCGATGGCGCGGTCATCCGTCACGCCTCCGTGCGGGCGGTCGGTGTTGGGAGCGCTAGCGTCGTCCTGCTGCCGATCGACGCCGCGGCGGCGACGCGACCGGACACCCCCGCGCTCTTCATCGACCGAGCCCGGCTCTACGCCCCCGTCTATCCCGGCGACCCCCTCCGGCG
>JBMTAR010000049.1:0-13034 GCA_049428925.1 Gemmatimonadaceae bacterium | reverse complement strand
CCGGTGCGACGACTGGTCGCCGCCGGCTTCACCCTCCTGCAACGGAGTGCCCCACTGGTGAAGGCCCTCGGGGCCCGACGGAGCGGGGTCTGGCTGCCTCCTGGTCCGGCGTGGGTGGTCGCGCTGGCCGCGAGCGACGGCCGTGGGGCGGTGCTGTTCGACACCGAGGCGCGTGGTGAGATGGAGCCCGCGCTGCTCGAGCGCCTGCACATCGGCGCACTCTTCGTCGACGCCGCCACTCACGGCCTCGTCCCGAACGGGTGCCTTGCCGCCCAGCTCGATGGCGTGCCCACCAGCGCGCAGGTTGGCCCGGCGACCATCGACCTCGGCTCGCACTTCGGGCTCCTGCTCGAAGGGCGCACCGACGCCACCGGTCGCGACGAAGAGTGCCTCGTCCGTGCGACAGATGGCGCGACCTTCACGCATCGTGTTCTCCTGCAGCGGACGGATCACGACTGGCCGATCGTGCGCGACTTCCTCGTCCCCCTGCTCCGAGGCGAACACCTCACGACCCGGCCCGCGACCTCGTGAAGAACCTCCTGCCCCTGAGTCTGATTCTGCTCGCGGCGTTCGAGTTCGCGAGTGTGTGGTTCATTATGCCGCTCCCGGGATCGCAGCGGATCCGGAGCGTGGAGATCGCCTACGCGCTGCACTCGGCTCGGTGGGTGGTCCGAGGCCTCCTGCTCATCGGCCTCAGCGTCGGGGGCGCCCGGATCGATCGCTGGCGCGGCTGGCATCGCGGGTTGCTCGCCGCGCTCGCCGTCACCGTCGGCGCCGTCACCTACCTCACGAACTTCGTCCTCAGCGCCGACGCGATCTTCAAGCAGCCCGACCACGTGACGATGACCACGCCCGACTCGGCGGGGGTGGCACCGGATCGACTCGTCGTCGGGGTGGTGGTCGCGGGCGAGGCTCGGGCGTACCCGCTGCAGTTCATCGGCTACCATCACTTCGTCGGCGACACGATCGCGGGCCGACCGATCCTCGTGACGTACTGCACCGTGTGCCGCACCGGGCGGGTCTTCGATCCTCGGATCGAGGACACGGTGCAGACGTTCCGGTTGGTGGGGATGGACCAGTTCAATGCGATGCTCGAGGACCGCAGCACCGGCAGCTGGTGGCGTCAGGCGAACGGCGAGGCCCTCGTCGGGCCACGGCGCGGGACGGTGCTGACGGAGTGGCCGAGCCAGCAGGTCACGCTCGCACGGTGGCTCGCGCTCCACCCCACCAGCCGCGTGATGCGTGGCGACCCGCGATTCACCGCCGAGTATGCGCAGGACTACGCCTACGAACGGGGGACGAGCCGGAGTCGTCTCACCGGGACCGACCCGCGATCCTGGCAGGAGAAGTCGTGGGTGGTGGGCCTCGCGGTGGGTGGCGCGGCCCGCGCCTACGATTGGCGCGCCTTGCTCCGCGCGGGGGCCATCAACGACACACTCGGGGGCGAACCCCTCGTGCTCGTCGTCGCGACGGACAGCGCGAGTTTCTTCGCGTTCCGTCGGCCCGATTCCAGCGCGGTGTTCCGCCGGGACGGCGACTCGCTGCGTACCGCGGACGCGGCCTACGCCTTCTCCGGCACGGGCCCGCGCGGCACGTTGACGCCACTCGTAGCCTCGCAGGAGTTCTGGCACAGCTGGCGGACCTTCCACCCCGGCACCACGCGGTACGCCGTAGATTCCCTCCCATGACCCAGATCTTCCCTGACGACGTCGGCGCCGGCTTCTCGACCCGCGCCATCCATGCGGGGCAGCGCCCCGACCCGACGAACGGCGCCATCATGCCGCCGATCTACCAGACCTCGACTTACGCCCAAGAGGCGCTCGGGGTCCACACGGGGTACGAGTACGCCCGAGGGAAGAACCCCACCCGCGAGTGCCTCGAGCGCAACGTCGCGGCCCTCGAGGGGGCCCGGCACGGGTTCGCCTTCGCGTCGGGGATGGGGTGCTTCGACTCGTTGATGAAGCTCTTCCGCGCCGGCGACCACCTCGTGGTGGGGGCCAATGTCTACGGCGGCGTCTATCGACTGCTCGACAAGATCCTCCAGCACCACGGGCTCGAGATCTCCTGGGTGGATACGCGGGACCTCCAGCGCATCGAGGACGCCATGCGGTCGAACACCCGCGGCGTGGTCCTCGAGACCCCGACGAATCCGCTGATGCATCTCACGGACCTCGCGGCGGCCACGGCCATCGCGCGACGTGGGGGCGCCATCAGCATCGTCGACAACACCTTCGCCTCACCGTACTTCCAGAACCCGCTCGCCCTGGGTGCCGACATCGTCTGGCACTCGAGCACCAAGTACCTCAACGGGCACTCGGACCTCCTCGGCGGCGTCGCGGTCACCAATGACGATGACCTCGCCGCCCGCATCCAGTTCGCGCTCAACTCCGGCGGCGCGATCCCGGGGCCGATGGACGCCTGGCTCACGCTACGCGGCACGAAGACGCTCGCGGTCCGCATGCGGCAGCACGATGCGAACGGTCGCCAGGTGGCCACCTGGTTCGCGGAGCGGCTCGGAGCCGAGCGGGTCTTCTATCCGGGTCTGCCGTCGCACCCGCAGTACGAGCTCGCCGCGCGGCAGATGCGCGGGTTCGGCGGGATGCTGTCCGTGGAGACGGGGTCGCGCGAGCACGCCGACCGCGTCGTGCGCCGGATGCAGCTCTTCACGCTGGCGGAGTCGCTGGGCGGGGTGGAGTCGCTCGTCTGCCAGCCGGCTGGGATGACCCACGCCTCGGTGGAGCCGGCGCGGCGCGCCGAGATCGGCATCACCGACGGCCTGCTCCGCTTCTCGATCGGAATCGAGGACGTGGAGGACATCCTCGCCGATCTCGAGCACGCATTCGCGGGGCTCTGACCCGCGGTGAAGATCCTCATCGTCGGCGGCGGCGGCCGCGAGCACGCCCTGGCGTGGAAACTCCGGCACGATGATCCCTCCTGCGAGGTGATCGTCGCGCCGGGGAACGCCGGCATCGCCACCATCGCCCGCTGCGTCCCCGTCGCGGTGACCGACCTCGACGGACTCCTCGCGCTCGCGCTGGCGGAAGGCGTCGCCTTCACGGTCGTGGGCCCCGAGGCCCCGCTCGAGGCCGGCCTCGTGGACCGCTTCCGCGCGGAGGGCCTGGCGATCTTCGGTCCGACCGCCGCGGCCGCGCGCATCGAGACGTCGAAGCGTTTCGCGAAGGAGTTGATGCTCGCCGCAGGCGTCCCGACGGCCCAGGCGCGCACCTTCACCGATGCCGCGGCGGCTCGAGCCGAGGCGCGACGCCTCGGTGCTCCCGTTGTGATTAAGGCGTCGGGCATCGCTGCGGGCAAGGGCGTGGTAGTCGCCACGACACTCGCGGAGGCCGAGGCGGCGATCGACGAGATGCTCGTCGGCGGCGTCTTCGGCGCGGCCGGGGCGGAGGTGCTGGTCGAGGAGTACATGACGGGCGAGGAGCTCTCGCTCTTCGCGCTGACCGACGGCTCGCACGTGCTCCCCTTCCTCGCGGCGCAGGACCACAAGCGGATCGGTGAGTGGGACACCGGCCCGAACACCGGTGGGATGGGCGCCTACGCACCCGTCGCGATCGCCCCGCCATCGCTCATCGACGAGGCGGTGGCGCGGGTCTTCCTCCCCACGCTCGCGGCGATGCGACGCGAGGGCTGCCCCTTCACCGGCCTCCTCTACGCGGGCCTGATGCTCACCCCCGAGGGGCCGAAGGTGGTGGAGTTCAACTGCCGCTTCGGTGACCCGGAGACGCAGGCACTGCTCCCGCTGATGGCCTCGAGCCTGCTGACGCCGATGCGCGCGATCGCGCGGGGGGAATCGATTGCCGGCATGCTGCCGCTGCGCTGGCACGACGGCGCGAGCGTCACCACGGTGGTGGCCGCCGAGGGGTATCCCGGCCGCGTGCGGTCGGGGGACCCGATCACCTTGCCGGCGAACGGCGAGGATGTGACAGTGTTCCACGCCGGGACGCGCACGGACGCGGGCACGCTGGTGACGGCGGGCGGACGCGTGGTGGCCGTGACGGCCCTCGCCCCGACGATCGCCGAGGCGCAGCGTCGCAGCGCGGCGGCGGCCGCGCAGGTGACGTTCCGCGGCGCGCAGTTCCGCCGCGACATCGGCTGGCGCGAGCTCGCGCGCGGGCGCTGAGCGCCGCGGCGCCCCGTGCCGGAGCTCCCCGAGACCGAGACCATCGCCCGCGACCTCGACGCCGCTGTGCGCGGCGCCGATGTGCAATCCGTGACAGTGCACCGCGCCGACGTCCTGCGTGGCATCACGGCCCCGGCACTGACCACGACGCTCACCGGCGCGCGCATCGCGCGTGTGCACCGGCGCGCCAAGAGCATCGTGATCGACCTGTCCGCGGCGGGGCGCCTCGTGGTCACGCCACGCTTCACCGGGGCGCTGCTCCTCGACGGCGCCCCAGACGCGCGATACACCTGCCTGACCTTCCTACTTGGTGACGGTCGCACGCTTCGGTACCACGACGTCCGTCGGCTCGGCACCGTGGCCTGGCATGACGCGGCCGGCTTCACCGCCTGGGACGCCGCGCTCGGCCCGGAGCCGTTGGATCCCGCGCTCACCGAGGCCGCATTCGCCTCGGTCCTGCGCAGGTCTCGCCGCGCGGTGAAGACGCTGCTGATGGACCAGCGACGCCTCGCCGGGGTGGGCAACATCTACGCCAACGAGGCGCTCTGGCGCGCCGGGGTCCGGCCCACCCGCCGAGGCATCACCGTGACGCGCGCGCAGGCGTCCGCGATTCTCGCGGCGCTGCGGGCCGTCCTCACGGAATCCATCGCGCTGCGGGGGACGACCTTCCGTGACTTCCAGGACGCCTATGGCGCGCGCGGCGGCTTCGCGGCGCACCTCAACGCGTACGGCCGCGAAGGATCGCCGTGCAGCCGCTGCGGGACCGTGCTGCGGGCCACGCACGCGCTCGAAGGACGCCAGACGGTCTGGTGTCCGAGGTGTCAGACGTGAGCCCGCGTCGCCGACGGCGCGGCACGCCGCTCACCACCGCGGTCAAGGCGCGCATCGAGGCGATGCGCACGGCGGTGCGGGCCGACGCCCGCGACGTCCCCGGCGTCTATCGGATGGTCTCGCCGGACGGGGAGGTCATCTACGTCGGGAAGTCGAAGCGGCTGCGCACCCGACTGCTGAGCTACTTCCGCGCGTCGTACCCGAAGGACAAGGGAGCGCGCATCCTCCGCGAGGCCGCCGCGCTCACCTGGGAGCCCCTGCCGAGCGAGTTCGCCGCGCTCCTGCAGGAGCTCCGGCTGATCAAGGCGCTGCGCCCGCGGTACAACGTCGCGATGAAGCGGGACGCACGGTACCACGCCTTCGTGCGCGTCACCGGCGGTACGGCGCCCCTGCTGCAGGTGGTGCGTGGCGCCGGCGACGACGAGGCCGGCACCTACTACGGACCCTTTCGCGGGGCGATCCAGCTGGAGGAGGCGATCCGCGAACTCAACGACGTGCTCGGCCTCCGCGACTGCGCGCCCGCGCTGCCGATGCGCTACGCGGAGCATCTCCCGGGCGACGGGAGCTGGCCGCGCACCCCCGGCTGTCTGCGACACGAGATCGGCAAGTGCCTCGGCCCCTGCATCGGCGCGGTGCGAGAGGCGGAGTATCTGGAGCGGTTCGGCACGGCCCAGGCGTTCCTCGACGGACGAGACGAGGCGCCGCTCCTGCCACTCCGGGCCCGGATGGAGGCCGCGAGCGCCGCGCTCGAGTATGAGCGCGCCGCCGTGCTGCGCGACAAACTGCAACGCCTCGAATCCCTCCGCGAGCAGTTCGGGCGGCTGCGCTTCGCCCTGGAATCGCTGACGTTCACCTATACCATCCCCGGCGCGGAGCCGAGTGACTCGCGCAGCTACGTCATCCGGCGCGGCCGCGTCCGACACGAGGCGCCCACACCGCGCACGACAGCGCAGCGGCGTGCCTTCGCGGCCGCGGTGGCCGCGGTGGGTAGCACGGGCGACGTCGGCTCGCCGGATGTGGGATCCCCGACGCGCGCGACCCGGGCGCTTACCGCGCCGACCCGTGACAGCACCACCGCTACCCGCGCCACATCAGGTGGACCGCCCGCGATGCCTACGACCGTGCCCGGGCACGAGGTCGACGAGGTGCTGCTGGTGGCCGCGTGGTTCAAGCGCCACCCGGGTGAGCTGGAGCGGACGGTGCCGCTCATCCCTTGAGGGGGATCAGCTCCGCGTCGGCGCGCCCGTCGGCGATGGTGAGAATCGCGATACTCGGCTCGAGATCGAACCGCCGCGGCCCCGCCGCCCCCGGATTCACCACGAGCTGCGTGCCGACACGCTCGATCAGCTGCCGATGGGTGTGGCCGTACACACAGACGTCGGCATCATAGGCCGCCGCCACCTGAGCCGGCCGTGGCCGGCCCAGCTCGTGCCCGTGCCGCACGTGGATGCGCACGCCGTCGATCTCGAGGGCGAGCGCCTCGGATAGCCGGCGATCACCGGGCACGTCGCAGTTCCCGAAGACCGCCTGTACCGGCGCGATCAGTGCGAGCTCGTCGAGGATCTCGTCCCCGCAGACATCGCCCGCGTGGAGGATGCGATCGACCCCCGCGAAGACCGTGTGCACCTCCGGCCGCAGGAGCCCGTGGGTATCCGAGATCAGGCCGATCCGGACCACCGCCCCCGTCACGCGGGCTCGCCCGTGTCGCCCTCGCCCCAGCGCGGGGCCAGGGTGTTGGGGACGGCGAGGTGGTCGAGGGCGCGTGCGACGACGAAGTCCACGAGCTCCTCGATGCGCGTCGGCCGGTGGTAGAACCCCGGGGCGGCGGGCATCACCGTCGCGCCGGCCATGGTGACGCGCCGCATGTTCTCGAGATGGATGAGCGAGAGCGGGGTCTCGCGCGTGACGAGCAGGAGCGGGCGACGCTCCTTGAGCGCCACGTCGGCTGCCCGCTCGACGAGCGACCGCGACGTGCCGGCGGCGATGCTCGCCAGCGTCCCCATCGAGCAGGGGCAGATGACCATCCCGCCCGCGAGCGCGGAACCGGACGCCGGCTTCGCCCCGCGGTCCCCATCGTCATACACTGTCACGAGCCGGTCAAAGCGCTCGGCACCGACCGCCGCGCGGAGGCCGGCGAGATCACCCACCTCGCTCTCGGTGCGGAGCAGGCGGAAGCCGTGCGAGGAGACGATCAGCTGGACGGTTCGGTCGGCGACCAGCAGCTGCTCGAGCAGCCGGATGCCGTAGGGCGCGCCGGAGGCCCCGGTGATGGCGAGGACGAGCGGCGCGGCGGGATCGGCGGGGCGCGTCATGCGAGCCACCGGTCGACGAGGATGCAGGCGAGGAAGCCCATCGAGATCACGCCGTTCATGGTGAAGAATGCCGCATCGAGCTTGGAGAGGTCGTCCGCGCGGACGAGCGAGTGCTCGTAGGCGAGGAGCGCCGCCGCGAGGACGACACCAGCCCAGGCCGCCACGCCGAGCCCAGCCGCGACGACGGTGGCCGCGAGCGCCGCGACGGTCACCAGGTGCAGCACACGCGCCACGACGATGGCACGCGGCACGCCGAGCGCCGCCGGGATGGAGTGCAGCCCATTCGCCCGATCGAACGCCGCGTCCGGGAGGGCGTAGAGGATGTCGAATCCGCCGGACCAGGTGGTGATGGCGAGCGTCAGCAGGAGCAGGAGCCACCAGGGCTCGCTCCATGCCCCGGTGACGGCGAGATAGCCGCCGACGGGCGCGATGGCGAGACCAAGACCGAGCACCAGATGCGCGTAGCGGGTGAAGCGCTTGGTGAACGAGTAGAAGCAGACCCAGGCGAGCGCGACGGGGCTGAGGGTGAGGCAGAGCGGATTGAGCTGCGCCGCCGCGAAAACGAAGAGCATCGCGGCGACGGCGACGGTGGCCCAGGCGGCGCGCACGTCGATGGCGCCCCGTGGGATCTCGCGCATCGCGGTCCGCGGGTTCCGCGCGTCGAACTCGCGGTCGACGATGCGGTTCACCGCCATCGCGACCCAGCGCGCCGCGGTGAAGGCGAGGACGACCCAGCCGATCCGACCCATCGTGAGGGGAGCGCGCGTCCCGACCCCGAGGCCCACCGGGAGCCGACTCGCGAGCACCACGCCCACGAGCGCGAACGGCAACGCGAAGACGGTGTGGGGGAGCTTCACGAAGCTCGCCCACCGGGCGACCGCCGACTCCCCCGCGAAGGTCTGGCCCTCGCGTGCGGTCGCGCCGGCGGTGCGGGTCGCGGTCACGGGCGGTCGATCCCAAGCGAGGCCCAGCGCGCATCCACGCGGGCCTTCGTCGCGTCATCCATCGTGATCACCGTCGGCCAGTTCCGCGTGAAGCCCTCCTCGGGCCACTTCTTCGTCGCGTCGATCCCCATCTTCGAGCCGTAGGTGAAGGCCCGACTCGCGTGGTCGAGCACATCCACCGGCCCCATCGTGAAGCGCGTGTCACGCTCCGGATCGATGTTGTTGAGCGCCACCCACCACGCCTCCTGCGGGTTCCGCACGTCCACCCAGTCGTCCACCACGACGAGCACCTTCGCGAGCGACATCAGCCCCGCGCCCCAGAGCGCATTCATCACCTTCCACGCCTGACCGGGATAGTGCTTCTTGATGCTGACGAAGACGAGGTTGTGGAACACGCCCTCGGCGGGCATGTGATAGTCTACGATCTCCGGGTTCGTGAGCTTGAGGAGCGGGAGGAAGATCCGCTCGGTCGCGTGGCCAAGATAGAAATCCTCCATCGGCGGGCGCCCGACGATCGTCGCGCAGTAGACCGCGTTCCGACGCATCGTCACCGCAGTGACGTGCACGCGCGGATAGAGGTCGGCCTCGGAGTAGTAGCCGGTGTGGTCCCCGAACGGCCCCTCGGTGACGAGCGCCTCCGCGGGATCGATGTACCCCTCGATCACGATCTCCGCTTCGGCGGGGACCTCGAGGTCGCAGGTCACCGCCTTCGTGAGCTTCACCGGGCTCCGACGGAGGAAGCCGGCGAAGATGAACTCGTCGACGTTCGGGGGGAGCGGGGCGCTGGCCGAGTACATCGACGCGGGATCTGCCCCGACGACGATGCAGACCGGCATCTTCTCCCCGCGCTCCGCCATCTCGCGCCAGTGCGCGGCGCCCGTCTTGTGGCGCTGCCAGTGCATCGCGACGTGCCGCTTCCCCATCTGCTGGACGCGGTACATCCCCACGTTGCGAATGCCGCGCTGCGGATCCTTCGAGACGACCGCCGTCATCGTGATGAACGGCCCGCCATCCTCCGGCCAGGTGGTGAGCACCGGGATCTTGTCGAGGTCGATCTCGTCCCCGCGCCAGACGACCTCCTGGCAGGCGGGCGTGCCCGAGGCCATGCGCGGCGGGAACTTCGCCACCTCCAGCAGGCGCGGCAGGAGCTGCAGCTTGCCGAGGAAGCCCTCCGGGACCTTGAGATCGAGGAGCTTCGTGATGCGGTCGCCGTGGTCATCGAGCCGCTCGACGCCGAGCGCCATCGCCATCCGGGACATCGACCCGAAGAGGTTGATCGCGACGGGATACGCGGCGATCGAGCCATCCCGGAGCACAGGCTGCTCGAACAGGAGCGCCGGGCCACCCCCCGGCATCTTCATCACGCGGTCCGCGATCTCGCACATCTCGAGATGCACGGCGACGGGTTCACGGATGCGTCGGAGTTCGCCGGCGGCCTCGACGGCGGTGATGAACTCGGAGAGCGTGTCGAGCGTGTCGGTCACTTGGTCCCCACGTGGATCGCCGCGATACCGAAGGTCAGCGATTCCCAGCAAACGTCGCGGAAGCCGGCGGCGCGCATCGCCGCTGCGAGCGCGTCGGTCTCCGGGAAGTGCGCGACGGAGCGCGGCAGGTAGGTGTAGGCGGTGCGGTGCCCGCTGACGAGACGACCGATCAGCGGGAGGATGCGGTGGAAGTAGAAGAGGTACGCGGCGCGCACCAGTGGGAGCCGCGGCGTCGAGAACTCGAGGATCACGAAGCGCGCACCGGGGCGGAGCACGCGATGCACCTCTCGGAGTCCGGCGCCCAAGTCGGCAACGTTGCGGATGCCGAAGGCGACGATCGCGCCGTCGAACGCCTCGTCCGTCACGGGCAGCGCCATCGCGTCCGCGACGACGGGGGCGAGCACCGTGGGCGCCGCCTTCCCCGCGCCCGCGCGCAGCATCGGTTCCGCGAAGTCCGCGGCGAGGATGCGTCCGCCGAACCCCGACTGGCGCGTGAGCTGCGCGCCGACATCGAGGGTGCCTGCGCAGAGATCGAGGAAGCATCCCTCCGGCGCACGGTCCCACCCGAGGCGTCGCAGCGCGACCGTGCGCCACCGACGATCGATGCCGAGCGAGAGCACGCGATTGAGCAGGTCATAGCTCGGCGCGATCTCGGAGAACATCCGGCGCACGTAGACGCGCTTGCCTTCGACGGAGGCGCCCGCCGCGGCGGCGCTGGCCTCGGCGGCCTCGAGCCCCTCGGGGGCGAGCATCTGTGCCATCGACGAAAGTTGCCCGGATGCGCCCCCTCCGGACAAGTTGAGCCCGCACGATCGTGGGGACGCGCGCCAGATCGACAGTCGGTCGCTCCCGTCGTCGCGTGGCGGTCGAAGTGGCGCTGCGATGGCGGTCGCGAAACCTCAGCCTGCCTCGCGCCGTATCACGAGAGTCTCGCCGGTCCATTTCCTGTCCGCCTTTGGTGCCCACCGACCTCACGACGCTGACCGATCAGGCTGTGGTGCTCCTCGTTCGCGACGGACGCGAGGCGGGGGCGCGCGAGCTGGTGCGTCGGTTTGAGCGGCCCGTCTTCTCGTTCGTCGTTCGACTCGTGGGTGACCGCGCGCTCGCCGAAGACCTTGCACAGGAGACGTTCGTCCGAGCGTTCACGCATCTCGACAGCTATCGGACCGAACTGAAGTTCTCGAGCTGGCTCTTTCGAATCGCGCACAACGCCGCGATCGACCACCTGCGGCGGCGGCAGCCGGAGACCCTCTCGCTCGACGGGGACCCGAACGCCGGGAGCGTGGAGGAGGCGGCGGCCGGGGCGATCGCGATCGCGGACGCGTCCGCCTCCCCACTCGACGCACTGGTGGCGCGCGAACTCGGCGCGCAGATCGAGGACGCCATCGCCCAGCTCCGGCCCGCCTACCGGTCCTGCGTGCTCCTGCGGTACGTGGAGGAGCTCTCCTACGAGGAGATCGCGGAGACCCTCGACCTCCCGATCGGCACGGTGAAAACCCACCTGCATCGGGCGCGGCTCGAGCTGCAGGCGCTGCTCGCCGCCGTCCGGGCCGGCGACGGGTGAAACCTCCGCCCCCGCCCTCTCGTACCTCCCTTCAGAGACCCCGATGCCACTGAATCGCCCACTCTCCGACCCCGAACTCACGGCCCTGCTCCGGGCTCTGCCGCGTCACGCGCCGTCGGCCGGGTTCGCCGACCGGGTGCTGGCGCGGGTCCCGCTGGCGGCGCCGGTGCCGCTCTGGCGGCGCCTCCCGTGGCGGGCGCTCGCGGGGCTCCTGACCGTCGAGGTCGGGCTGGCGGCGGTCTTCCTCCTCCGCTTCCGTGACGAGCTGATCCACCTGCCCGCGCGCGTGCTGCACGGGCTCACCGACCTAGTCGTCGCGCTGCGGACCGCCGACCTCTCCGCCGCCACGCGGGAGCTTTTGCTCTCGCTCGTCCCGCGTGTCGGATCGATCCTTGCCAGCACCCCGGCCCTGCCCGTCGCGCTGCTGCTCGGGACCGTCGGCACGCTGCTCACGATGTCCCTCCTGGGGCGCAGATGGCGCGCCTCCACCCTTCGCCGGTGATCCGCACATGACCTTCGCCTCGATCCATCGCGCGCTCCGCCGCGCCACGCTCGCCCTCCTGGCGACGACGTCACTCCTGCCGTCGCTCCTGGCCGCGCAGACCACTGATTCCGCGAAGCGCCCCGTGACCGCGGCGGCCTCCCGCCCTGCGACCGACAGCGCCACGCGGGCCGTCGAGCGGCGACGCGCTGACACGGCGTCGCGCCGCATCGAGCAGGTCCTCCGGGTGCGCATCGCCACCGCCGACTCGCCCCGCCCCCGCGTCGCGGCGCAGGAGGCACAGGTGAAGTGGGGCGAAGGGCAGGTCGCCCCCGGCGACACGATTCACGGCGACCTCGTGAATCTCTTTGGCGACGTCGAAGTCCGGGGCGTCGTGCTCGGAAGCGCCGTCGCGCTCTTCGGCGACCTCACGGTCCACGAGAACGCCGTCGTCGAGGGCGACGCCGTCTCCCTGATGGGCGACCTCACCCTTCGGGACGGGTCGGTGGTCCGGCACGATGCGGTCGCTGTGAGCGGGCAGGTGCGAGTGGACGGGGGTCGGGTGGAAGGCAGCATCGTCAGCGGCTCCGGGAAGAGTGGGAACTGGCGTATCGACGATGAGAGCGCGGGTCGCGTCGAGCCGGAGGAGCCGCGTAGCCGTTGGGCGTCGCTCCTCAGTGTACTGATCGCCGCCGCGATGCTCAGCGTCTTCGGCATCGTGGCCGCCGCCGCCCTCCCGACCCGCCTCGACACCATCGTGCGCCGGCTCGAGGCTGGCGTCGGCCGCGCCTTCCTCGCCGGGCTCTTCCTCGAGCTCGGATTCGTCCCGATTCTCCTGCTCCTGGTGCTCTCGCTCGTTCTTACGGTCCTCGGGATTCTCCTCATCCCGTTCGCCGTGGTGGCACTCCCCGCGCTCTATCTGGTGCTCGGGCTCCTCGGATGGTTCGCCACCGCGGCGCTCGTCGGCCGTGGCGTGACCGGAGACCACACGGCGGAGCGGCGGAGCCTGATGCGCGCCGTGAGCGTGGGGACCGGGATTCTCCTGCTCCCGTTCGCGCTGGCGGCGGCGCTCCCCGACTTCGCCGGGTGGCTGGTCGCGCTCGCCGTGAGCATCACCTGGGTCGCGGTGACGGCTGGGTTCGGGGCCGCGGTGCTGTCCCGTGCAGGCAAGCCGCGTGCGGGGGCGCCGTCGTTCTGGTCGCCGCAGCCCCCGATGCCGCCGGCCCCGCCAGCCACCATCGACTGACGGACGCGGGGTTCCCGCGCCGCGCGGTCAGCGCGGC
>JBMTAR010000048.1:0-13428 GCA_049428925.1 Gemmatimonadaceae bacterium | reverse complement strand
ATCTCTGCCTGCAGCGTCTCGAGCAGGCGCGGGCGCAGGGGCCGGCGCTCTTCGACGACGCCGCATCGGTGGAGCTCGCGGCGATCGAGGCGTGGGCGGAGAAGACCACCGACGGCTCGCTCGCCGACCTCCCCGACCCACCGCGCGGCGACGTGTGGGACGAGGTCGCGGCGGAGGGGGATCTCTGCACGCGGCTCCGCTGCCCGCACTTCGAGCGTTGCTTCGTCTTCACCGCGCGCCGAGCCGCGGCGCAGGCGGATGTGATCGTCGTGAACCATCATCTGCTGATGGCCGACCTCGCGGTGCGGCGCGCGTCGCAGCGCTGGGACGAGGCCGCGGTGCTGCCGGCCTTCAAGCGCCTCGTGATCGACGAGGGGCATCACCTCGAGGACGCCGCCGCGTCGCACCTCGGTCAGGAGGTCTCGCGCCGGTCGCTCGAACGGCTCTTCAATCGGCTCGACCGTCGCGGGAAGGGGCTGCTCCCCGCGCTCGAGCGGGCGCTGTCGAAGGGGACCGACCTGCTGAGCGTCGCGAGCCTCGACCTCCTGCGGGCCCGCCTCGCGCCGTCGCTGCACACCTCGCGCGTGAAGGCGGCGGCGCTCTGCGACCTCCTTGTGGGATGGCTGGCCGTGCGGGACGAGCCGCAGGTGCGTCTGACCGACGCCTTCGCCGACGACGCGATCTGGGGTGACGGCCTGGGGGTCGCGCTCGACGATCTGCTCGCGGAGATCGACCTCCTCGGCGACGGATTGCGGATGGTGCGGGAGCGTCTGGAGAGCGACGAGCGCCGCGCCGAGGAGCTCGCGCCGCTGCTCAACGAGGTGCGCGGGGTCACGCGTCGACTCGCCGGCGCCGGTGATGCGCTGCGTGCGGCGCTGCGGCCGGACCGGGACGGCCTCCCGCGCGTGCGCTGGCTCGAGCGCCGCGGCGGGGAGGGGAACGTCGGCGCCACCGCCGTCCCGCTCGATCTCGCGCCCGTGCTCCGTGAGGACCTCTTCCGCCGCGTCGAGACGGCGGTGGTGACGAGTGCGACCCTCGCCGTCGGCGACGGCTTCGACTTCCTCACCCGACGTCTCGGCCTCGACGATCCCGAGCTCGAGCCCGTGACCGCGACCCTCGCCTCCCCGTTCTCGTATCCGACGCAGGCGGTGCTCGCCATCCCGAGCGACTTCCCGGCACCGAACCTCGATGGCGCCGCACACTTCGCCCGCACGCTCGGGGCCGCGGAGGATCTCATCGCCTTCGCGGGTGGCGGTGTTTTCCTCCTCTTCACGAGTCATCGGGATGTGCGCGAGGCGGCGCGGGTGCTGCGGGAGCGTGGCGTGGCCGGGGCACATCCACTGCTCGTTCACGGGGAGGCCCCGCGCGACGACCTGCTCCGCCGATTCCGCGCGCACGGCGACGCCGTCCTGGTCGGCACCGCGAGTTTCTGGGAGGGGGTCGACATCCCCGGCCGCGCGCTCCGTGGACTCGTGCTGGCGCGGATCCCGTTCCGCGTCCCGACGGAGCCCGTCACCGCGGCGCAATGCGAGGCGATCGAGGCCGAGGGGCGGAGCGCTTTCGACGAGTACATGATCCCGCACGCCGCGCTACGGCTCAAGCAGGGGTTCGGCCGGCTCATCCGTACCGCGGACGACCGCGGCGTGGTGGTCATCTGCGACCCGCGCGTCGTCACGAAGGGATACGGACGGCGCCTCCTCCAGGGGCTCCCGCCGGCGGCCCGGTTGCAGGGGCCGTGGGCGCTCCTGCGCGACGGCCTCCGCGCCTTCTACGCGTCAGGGACCGATACCCCGTCCGGAGGGTAGATTCCCGACATGACTCGACCGGGAAAGCTCGTCTGCGTGGGCCGCAATTACCGCGAGCACGCGAAGGAGATGGGGAACGAGGTGCCGACGACGCCGGTCGTCTTCCTCAAGCCCCCCTCGTCCGTCATCGCCGACGGCGAGGCGATCGTCCTGCCGCCCGAGGTCGGCCGCGTCGACTTCGAAGGGGAGATCGGTCTCGTGATCGGCTCGCGGCTCTCGAAGGCCACGCCCGCCGAGGCGGCCGCGGCGGTGCGTGGGATCGTCGCCGTGAACGACGTGAGCGCGCGCGACCTGCAGAAGTCCGACGTGCAGTGGTGGCGCGCGAAGGGCGCCGACACCTTCGGTCCGATCGGCCCCGAGCGGCTGGGTACGCCGGATTTCGCGGCGCTCGAGGTGATCACGCGGGTGAACGGCGTCGAGCGGCAGCGTGGGCGGAGCGCCGACATGCTCTTCACCATCCCCGACCTGCTCGTCTTCATCTCGGCGTGGGTCACGCTCGAGCCGGGCGACATCGTGCTGACGGGGACGCCGGAAGGGGTCGGGCCGCTCACCCCAGGTGACGTCGTGGAGGTCGAGGTGCCGGGCTGGAGTCGCGTCAGCAACCCGGTCCGCGCGGGCTGATGGGGCAGGGGCGGCGGGCGATCCTCCCAGCGCGCTCGCGGCGTGACCCGCGCGCGTCGCTTGCGGCGTTCGTCATCCAGCTGCTCGTGGTTGTCGTGCTCGCCCGGATGGTCGTCTTTCCGGCGGCGATGGACCTCTTCGGCGGGCTCAGTGATCTCGTCCGCGAGCACCGCGTGACGTATGTGGTGCCGACCCCGGTGCGCGTCGGTGCGCCGGGCGCGCGCCCTCGCGATGGTGGTGATGGGCGGCCCGCCTCGGAGACGCCGCCGGAGCGGGCGGTCGAGGCGGAGCCGATCGTCGCGCCCGCAGTGGTGCCGAGCGGTGTGCCCACGCGCCCCGGTCGCGCGGCGCCGATGGGGCCCGGGTCGGGCCCGGTAATCGGTGGGGGCGGGCCGTTGCAGGGGATCCAGCCCGGGTTCAACGACCCCCGCCTCTGGCCCACGCCGCGCCCCTACGAGGAACCGCGCCCCTTCCCGATGACCCGAGCCGATTCGCTCGAGGCCGTGCTCCACGCCTTCGGCGAGCGCTTCGTCGATTCGGTCAGTCGCCCCCCCCCCCCGGGGGCCGCCAGCCGGGGGACTGGACCTGGGAGCGGAATGGCCGGAAGTACGGGATGGATCCGCAGTACATCCGGCTCGGCAAGTACTCGATCCCGACCGCGCTCCTCGCCCTGCTCCCGCTCAACGTCCCGGCGAATGGGCTCGAGATGGAGCGCGCGCGGCGCCTGAGCTCGATGCGCTCGGAGATTATGGAGCAGGCCGAGCGCCGCGCCCGCGACGATGATTTCTACGCCGCCGTCCGAGCGCTCCGCGAGCGGAAGGAGCGCGAGCGCCGTGAGGCGGAGGCGGCGCGTCGCGGGAGCTCGTCGTCCGCCACGACCACCCCTCGTCCCCCGATGCCATGACGCTGCCCCGTCGCCGTTTCGTCGAGCAGGCCACCACACTCGCCGCTCTCCCGTTCGTGGACCGGTGGCTCGGCGGCGGTCCCGGCGCGGGCCTCCACGCGGATCTCCGCCGGCTGACCGATGCCGCCCCGCTCCGCGCCGATGGCGCGTGGGTGAATGCGGCGCTCGCGCGATTCGACGCCATCGGGCGCACGGCGAGCGGAATCAACCGCGTCGCCTACTCCGAGGGTGACCTCGCGGGACGCACCTTCACCCTCGACCTGTACCGCGCCGCGGGGCTCACGCCGCGGATCGACGCCGCCGGCAACATCATCGCGCGCATCGCGGGGACCGACCCGCGCCTCCCCGCCCTCGTCATCGGGTCCCACGTCGACTCGGTCACCGATGGCGGGAACTTCGACGGCCCCGTGGGCACCTTCGGCGCGATCGGCGTCGCCCGGGCGCTGCAGGCGCAGGGCGTTCGGCTCCGTCATCCGCTCGACGTGGTCTGCTGGCAGAACGAGGAGGGGGGCACCATCGGGAGCAAGCTCGCAATCGGCGCGCCGGTGGACCTCGCGAGCGTCGCCCGGTCCGGCAAGACGATCCGCGAGGGGATCACACTCACCGGTGGTGACCCGTCGCGCCTCGCGGAGGCCGTGCGGCCGCGTGGCAGCGTCGCCTGCTACCTCGAGCTGCACATCGAGCAGGGGGGGAACCTCGACCGGTCGGGCACGCCGATCGGCGTGGTGCTCGGGATCGTCGGGCTCAAGTGGTTCGAGGTGACGATCGATGGCTTCGCCAACCACGCGGGCGCGACGCCGATGGACCAGCGGCAGGATGCGATGCTCGCGGCGGCAAAGTTCACCGTCGCGGTGAACGAGGCGATCCGCTCGGAGCCGGGGCGTCAGGTCGCGACCGTCGGACGCGTGGTCGCGCTGCCGAACACGCGCAACGTCATCGCCGGCCAGGTGCAGCTGACGGTGGACCTCCGGGACCTCGATGCCGCGAAGGTTGCGCGCTTCGCGGCGCGGTTCCAGCAGATCGGCCGCGAGATCGGCTCGGCGACGAACACCACGTTCGCATTCCGTGAGGCGACGAGCAGCGAGCCCGCGATGGCCGACCCGCGCGTGATGGGGTGGATCGAGGAGAGCGCCGGCGCGCTCGGGCTGGGGACGCAGCGGATGCCCAGCGGGGCGGGGCACGACGCGCAGGAGATGGCGCACCTCGGCCCGATGGGGATGATCTTCGTGCCGAGCGTCGGTGGGATCAGTCACTCCCCGCGGGAGTTCTCCCGGCCGCAGGACATCGCGAACGGTGTCGACGTGCTCCTCAACACCGTCGTCGCCGCGGACCGCGCGCTGGACGCGTAACGGTCCGTCGCGTATGCGCCGCGCGGGTGCACGGCGCGCGAGGCCTTACACCATCGTGCCGAGCATCGCCTCGGCGTCGGCGATCCGCCGGAGCGGGCGCTCGCGGCCGAGGGCGACCATCACGTCGAAGATCCCCGGCGAGACGCCGAGGCCGGTGAGCGCCACACGGAGCGGCTGGAAGATCTTTCCGCCGCCGACGCCCTGTGCCTCGGCGAGGGCGCGGAGCGCCTCCTCCATCGCGGCGGGCTCCCAGTCGGCGAGCGCAGTGAGCGTCTCGCGCGTCGCGGCGAGGAGCGGACGCACCACGGCGGGCTCCTTCCACTGCTTGGCCACCGCGTCGGCGTCGTACTCGATCGCGTCACGGAAGTAGGGCACCGCCTGCCGGACGATGTCGTCCACGAGGCGAGACCGGACGCGCAGGAGGTCGAGGAGCGTCAGGTACCAGTCACGGCGCGCGGCGAGGTCGTCCGTGGTCGCGAGCCCCGCGGCCACGAGCAACGGCGTCACACGCGGCTCGAGCGCCTCGAGCGGGAGGCGTGAGAGGTGCTGCCCGTTCATCCACTCAAGCTTCTTCGGATCGAAGACACTCGCCTTGCGGAGGAGGCCGTCGGTGGAGAACGCCTCGATCAGCTGCTCGAGCGTCATCACCTCGTCGAAGTCGCCGCCGGGGGACCAGCCGAGGAGGGCGAGGAAGTTCACCATCGCCTGGGGGAGGATCCCGAGGTGTTGGTAGTCACCGACCGCCGTGGCGCCGTGGCGCTTGGAGAGCTTCTTCCCGTCGGTGCCGTGGATCATCGGCAGGTGGCCGAAGCGCGGGAGCGCGGCGCCGAGGGCCTCGTAGAGCAGGATCTGCTTCGGCGTGTTCGAGATGTGATCGTCCCCGCGCATCACGAGGGTGACGCCCATCGCGATGTCGTCGGAGACGACCGCGTGGTTGTAGATCGGCGTCGCGTCGGAGCGGAGGATGACGAAGTCCTCGATGTCCTTGTTCGGGAAGGTGATGACGCCGTGCACGAGGTCGTCCCAGCTCGTCTCGCCGGCGGGCACGCGGAACCGCAGCACGTGCGGCACGCCCGCCGCGACGCGGCGCTCCACCTCGGCCGCGGGGAGGAGGTCGCACCGCCGGTCGTACTTGAAGGCTTCCTTGCGGGCCTCGGCCTCCTCGCGGCGCTTGGTCAGCTCATCCGGCGTGCAGAAGCAGCGATACACCGCGCCGGAGGCGAGCATGCGGGCGGCGTCCGCGCGGTGCCGCTCGAGGTTGGCCCCCTGGAACACCACCTCCTCGTCCCAGTCGAGCCCGAGCCAGGTGAGGCCCTCGAAGATCGCGCGCGTGGACTCGTCGGTGGAGCGCGCCTTGTCGGTGTCCTCGATGCGGAGGAGGAACTGGCCGCCTGTCTTGCGGGCGAGGAGCCAGTTGAAGAGAGCGGTGCGCGCCCCGCCGACGTGGAGGTAACCGGTCGGCGAGGGGGCGAAGCGGAGGCGCGGCGGAGTGGGTGCGGTCATCGGGGTCTGGATGTGCGAACGGGCCTACCGGCGCGAGGGCGCGGCAGACCCGTACCACGGAGACGGAGGGATTCGAACCCTCGATACAGGTTTAAGCCCGTATAACGGTTTAGCAAACCGTCGCCTTCAGCCTCTCGGCCACGTCTCCTTCGCGCCGGCCGACGGAGCCGAGCGAACGCGAAATGTCGCGGGTGCGGCGGGGTGGGGCAAGGCAGCGGCGCGTATCCGCTGCGATCGCGGCGTCTCTGGCGCGTGCGCCGAGGCGGGTGTCCCGTGCGCGGGTGCAGCGCGTCGCGGCGACTCGGGGTGTGTCGAGCAGCGGAGGGCCTGGGATTCGAACCCAGAAGTCCTTTCGGACGGCGGTTTTCAAGACCGCTGCAATAGCCATTCTGCCAACCCTCCTGATGTGCGGCGGGGCCGACATCGCGCTTCGAAGATAGTCACCCCGTGGGCGTCGGTGAGATGGGAGGGCGGTGCATCGGATCGCCCGACGCAGAATACTTGACAGAAATCATCTGGATTGCGCATCATCCTGCCGTGGGTTGTGAGAATGTTTCTCAACTGCTACTGAAAAAGGGGAATGTTTTGGTCCCTTTGTTGGAAAATATGCTGCGCAACCAGGGCCCCCTGAGTCGGCGTATCGCGTTGTTCCGCAACGGGTTGGTGTCGATGGCGCTCGCCGCCTCAGCCCCGCGCCTCGCCGCCACGCAGGAGCCCCAACTCGCGCCGCCGAAGGCGGTCGACACCGTTCGGGTCATCGGCACGAAGGACGGCTACCGTGCTCGCACCACGCGGTCCCTGACACGCACCCCGACCTCGATGATGGAGACCCCGCAGGCGGTCACCCTCATCACGCGCGACGTCATCGACGACCAAGCCATCACCGGCCTCGGGGACCTCGTCCGCTACGTGCCGGGGGTGACGATGGCTCAGGGTGAGGGTCACCGCGATGCGCCCGTGCTCCGCGGCCACATCAGCACGGCGGACTTCTTCGTCGATGGGGTCCGCGACGATCTCCAGTATCTCCGCGACCTCTACACCGTCGAGCGGGTCGACGTCATCAAGGGCCCGGCCGCGCTCACCTTCGGGCGTGGTACCGGGGGCGGCGCGATCAATCGCGTGATGAAGACCGCCGATGGCCGGCGGGTCCGCGCGCTCGACCTCACGCGCGATGGGTTCGGGCAGGCGCGCCTGGCGGGCGACCTCGGCGGGGCGGCGGGGGAGCGCCTCGCGTGGCGCCTCAATGCCGTGGCAGAGGAGAGTCGCACGTTCCGTGAGGCGATGGCGATCCGACGTCGCGGGGTCGCGCCCGCCGCGCGGCTCGCGCTGGGGGCGCGCACCACCGTCGAGGTGCAGGGCGAGGTGTTCGCCGACGACCGGACGGTCGATCGCGGCGTCCCCTCGCTCGACGGCGGGCCGTGGCGCGGGTCCACCACGGCCTACTTCGGGAATCCCGCCGCGTCGCGCAGCACGATCGATGTCGCCACGCTGCGCGCGGCGCTCGACCACGCGTGGGGCGATGCGCTCACCCTGCGCACGGTGCTCTCGGTCGGTGACTACGCCAAGTTCTATGACAACGTCTTCCCGGGAGGCGCCGTCTCCGCCGCCGATCGCACGGTGCCGATCGCGGCCTACCAGAGTGCCACCGACCGGGCCAACGCGCTCGCGCAGATCGATCTGGTCTGGACCCCGACCCTCCGTGGCCGGCGGCACACGATGCTCCTTGCCCTCGAAGGCGGACGTCAGCGGAGCGACAACCGACGCAGCAACGCGGCGGGCACCATCGCGAGTCTCCTCGATCGCGGGCGCGCCTTCCTCCCCGACTACGGCCGTCCCGCCGCCATCGACAACGCGAACGCCCTCGGGCTGGCCGCACTCGTCGCGCAGGACCAGTTCGCCCTGACTGACCGCCTCACCGCCGTCGCTGGCGTGCGGTGGGACCGCTTCGCGCTCCGGTTCGACGATCGCCGCCCCGAGGCGACGGATCTCCAGCGGACCGACGCCTTCGCGTCGCCGCGCCTGGGGCTCGTGTGGGCGGCCCGACCGGCGCTCGCGCTCTTCGGGGGCTGGACGACCGCCGCCCTCCCGCAGTCAGGGGAGCAGTTCAATCTCCTCGACGCCGCGCGTGTCGCGCTCACCCCCGAGCGCTTCGAGAACGTCGAACTCGGTCTGCGCTGGGAACCCCGTGATGCGCTCCTCCTGAGCGCGACGCTCTATCGGCTCGATCGCACGAACACGGCGGCACCCAGCCCGACCGCCGGGCTCGTCGTGCAGACGGGCGCGCAACGCGCGGAGGGGCTCGAGGTCGCGCTCCAGGGCCATGTCACGCCGCGGTGGCGGACCATCGGCGCGTTGGCGGTGCAGGAGGCGTGGATCACCCGCACCACCCGGGCGGCACCGGCGGGGCGTCGCGCCCCGCTCGTCCCGCGGGTCAGCGCCTCGCTCTGGAACCGCATCGACGTGCTGCCACGTCTTGGCGTCGCCGTGGGTGTCATCCATCAGGGCGCACAGTTCGCCTCGATCACCAACGCCGTGACGCTCCCAGCCTACACGCGGGTGGACGGCGCCGTCTCCGTCGAGATCTCCACGCGCCTGCGCCTGCAGGTCAACGCCGAGAACCTGACGGGCACACGCTACTGGTTCACCGCGCACACGGACGACAATCTCTCGCCGGGCGCCCCCACGCTGGTCCGCGTGGGTCTCGCATTGCGCTACTGACGTTCCTGCTGGAACCGCGTGGCCGCGGGGCCGGGATTACTCCGGCCGCGCGGCGGTGTCCGGCGTCGATGCGGGTGCGGCCGCCGGGGCCGGCATCTGTGCCTCGAGGCTCGCCGCGATGTCGTCGAAGCGCATCGCGCGGGCGATGTCGCGCACGGTGCCGATCATCTGCTCGGCATCGGCACGGAGCCCGATCTGGTTGAGCGCCTCGGCGGTGCTGATGCCGGTGCTCACGAGCAGGAAGGGGATGCCGCGCGACGGCGCGTCCACCCAGCCGCGACGCCGGATGAGCGAGGCCGGACCCTTGAACTCATCCCAGAGCTGCTTCGAGCGGAGCACGTCGACGTACCCCTCACCTGGCACGGGGACGACGGTCGCGCTCGCCGTGACGGGCCGGTTCACCACACGGCGCGCGTGCCCCTGCATCACGACGTACGGGCCGAGGCCGAGCGACTCGGCGAGGTCGGCGGAGGTGCGGCTGAAGTGGACCACGCGGCTATCGTTCTCGACCAGCATCTGCAGGACGAGCACCTCCGCCAACGGGAGGATGCGCGGCTGAATGACAGCCCGGATGCTGTCTTTGGTGACCAGGACCGGTTCCCGGATGTCCTCGTATAGACGCGTCCGGGCGAGGTCAGTCCCCTGCGCGAGCGACATCGACAGCACGGGCGTGGTCGGCTTCGGCCACGTCCGGTCCGCGTAGGCCTTCGGCCCCGTCGCCGCGTCGTACTCGAAGATCGGCCGACGGATGATCTGCCGGATGTACCACTCGGTGTTCAGCAGCGAGGTGTTGGCGATCACAACATCCTTGCGGACGCCGAGCACCTCCTGGGCATACCAGAGCGGGAAGGTGTCATTGTCCCCGACGGTGACGAGGATCCCGTACGGCTCCACCGAGTTGAGCATGTCGATGGCGAACGCCGAGGTGTCGTCCTGGCCGGCGCGTGAGGCGGACGACCAGTTCGCGACCATCGGGATGAACGCGACGGCGAGGAGGGGGGCGCTGAGGAGCCAGCTGCGGCGCGTGGGGAGGTCGAAGCGCTGTGTCCCGACCTGCGTCGACTGGTGCCCGAGCGTGACGGCGACGGATTCCCAGAGGTAGACCAGCCCCAACGCGGCCCAGACGCTCCAGGCGGAGAAGCTCCACAGATAGAAGTAGTCGCGGTCACGGACCTCGCGGGCGACGGTTCCCCCGAGCTCGGGCGCCTGCGACGCGCCGTACTTGAAGTTGAGATAGAAGATCAGGCCGAGCGTCAGCGTGAGCATCAGCGGGCCGAAGAACGCGAAGCTGTGCGGGTCCCGCTTGTAGTGGACCCAGCCGCCCAGGAACCCGAGGAGGAGGAAGAAGGCGGCCACCGCGCCCTGGAGCCCCGGGCGCTCCGCGTAGGCGTCGCGGATCCACTGCCACTTGAAGTAGAGCCACCACATCCCGACCTGCGCCGAGAAGGGGGCCATCCGCTCGTACACCGGGGGCTTCTGGTACTGCCCGCGGTTGAAGTTGTACATGAACTGCTCGTAGGTCTCCTTCGAGAAGGTGCAGGAGGCTTCGAGCTTCTCCCAGCAGCCCGTCGGCTCGCCCTCGCTGATCGCGGGGAAGTGCGCGGCACGGATCGGCTGCGTCGCGAACGGCGTGGCGCCGAGCACCGCGGCGCCGACCATCGCGAGGAGGAGTCGCCAGCGGAGGAGCACGGCGGGGCGCCGGACCAGGATCGCGACGCCGAGCGCGGGGATCGCGAGCATCCCCGCCATATGGTTCGCGTAGCCAAGCCCGCACAGATACGCGACGAGGACGAGGAGGCGGTTCGCCTTGGGGGCGTCCGGCTCGTCGCACCACCGCACCACGAGCCACGCGCAGATGGCGAGGCCCGCGAGCGAGACGGTGTACACCTTCTCGTTCACCACCGAGTTCCCCCAGACGGTGAACGCCGTGGCGCCGATCAGGACCGCGAGCGATCCGCCGACGATGCGCTGCCACCGCTCGGCGAACCAGCCGACGAGGACGCGCTCGGTGATCAGGAACCACATGCCGGCGCTGACGGCGCTGGAGAGCGCGGCGAGGAGGTTCACGCGCATCGCGACATTCGGCGCGATGGGGAGGATCGACGCGACGCGACCGATGAGCACGAAGAACGGATTCCCCGGCGGGTGCGGGAGCCCCATCGTGTATGCCGCCGCGATGTACTCGCTCGTGTCCCACATCGCCGAATCGGGCGAGAGGGTCACGATGTAGAGGAGCAGCGTCAGCCCCGCCGCAATCGTGGCGGCGAGGTAGGAGGGGCGGTAGTCGAGCGTCGTCGAGGCCATCGGGTCGTCGGCTGGGGAGTCGGGGAAAACTAGTCGCTAGTGCCGGAAGGTGCGGCGCCCGGTGAAGATCATGGCGATGTCGTGCGCATCGGCGGCGGCGATGACCTCCGCGTCGCGCACGGAGCCGCCGGGTTGGATAATCGCGGTGACGCCGGCCGCTGCCGCCTGTTCCACGCCGTCCGCGAAGGGGAAGAAGGCGTCGGACCCCAGCGCGGCGCCCCGTGTCTCGTGGCCGGCGGCCCGCGCCTTGTGCGCCGCGAGGAAGGCGGCGTCGACGCGCGACATCTGTCCCGCGCCGATCCCCAGCGTCGCGCCATCGCGCGCGAGGACGATCGCGTTCGACTTCACGCTCGCCACCGCGCGCCAGGCGAAGACGAGGTCGGCCCGCTCCGCCGTGGTCGGCGGCCGGCGGCTCACCACCGTCCACGCCCCCTCGTCGAGGGGCGGGGTGGCGCGCTCCTGCACGAGGATACCGCCGCGCACGCCCTTCACGTCGAGCGTGGGGACGATCTCGGCGGCGGAGCCCTCGAGGAGGCGAAGGTTCTTCTTCGCCCCGAGCGCGGCGAGCGCCTCGGGGGTGTAGGCGGGGGCGACGACGCACTCCACGAAGAGCTGCGCGACCGCCTCCGCGGCGGCGAGGTCCATCGGCTGCGAGAAGGCGATGATCGAGCCGAACGCGGAGACGGGGTCGCAGGCGAGCGCCTTCCGGTAGGCCTCCACGGGGGTCGGGGCGACGGCGAGTCCGCAGGGGGTCGTGTGCTTCACGATCGCGCAGGCGGTCTCCCCGGTGAACGGGGCCACGGCGAGCATCGCCCCCTCAAGGTCGAGGAGATTGTTGAAGGAGAGCTCCTTCCCGCCGTGCTGCCGGAGCGCGCCGAGTCCGCTCCCCCGACGCTCCACATAGAAGGCCGCCCCCTGGTCGGGGTTCTCGCCGTATCGCAGCGGCTGTGCGCGCTCGAAGGCGAGGGTGAGCCGCTCGGGGAAGCGCTCGCCGCGCTGCGCGGCGAACCATCCCGCGATCGCCGCGTCGTACGCCGCCGTATGCGCATACACCTTTTCGGCGAGGTCACGACGGAGCGTGGCGTCCCCATCACTCGCGAGCGCGTCGAGCACCCGCGGGTAGTCCGCGGGGTCGACCACCACGGTGACCGCGGCAAAGTTCTTCGCCGCGCTCCGCAGCATCGAGGGGCCCCCGATGTCGATCTGCTCGATCACCTCGTCCGGCGCGATCCCCGGCGTCTCGGCGGTCCGCACGAACGGATAGAGGTTCACGCAGACGAGGTCGATGGGGGCGATTCCGTGCGCGGCGATCGCCGCCATATGCTCCGGCAGGTCGCGCCGCGCGAGGAGGCCGCCGTGGACCGCGGGGTGCAGCGTCTTCACGCGCCCGTCGAGCATCTCGGGGAACCGCGTCACGTCGGCGACGTCGGTGACGGCGAGGCCCGCCGTCCGCAACGCCTTCGCGGTGCCGCCGGTGGAGAGCAGCGTGTAGCCCAGCGCCTGCAGCCCCTCGGCGAAGGGGACGAGGCCGGTCTTGTCGGAGACGGAGAGCAGGGCAGCGCGCATCGACGGAAGGGTCAGGCGGAGTGAGAGGGCGGTGCGTCCGCGGGGACGAACCGCTCGAACGGGAGGGATGGGTCGGTGATGACTCGCCCCGACTCGAGACGGATCGCGCCGGCACAGAGCGCGGCGACGCAGCGGGGATAGAGACGATGTTCGACGGCGAGCACGCGCGCCGCGACGGCGTCGGCGTCATCCGCGGGGCAGACGGGGACGGCCCACTGCGCGATCACGGCGCCCTCGTCGTAGCGCTCATCGACGAAGTGCACCGTCGCGCCGGTGCTGGAAACGCCCGCGCGGACGACGGCCTCATGTACGTGGGGGCCGAACATCCCGGGGCCACCGAAGGCGGGCAGGAGCGCGGGGTGGATGTTCACGAGGCGGCCGCGAAAGGCGGCGACGACCTCGGACGGAATCAGCCGCAGGTAGCCAGCGAGCGCGATGTGCGTCACGCCGGCGGCCTCGAGGCACGCGAGGAGGCGGTGGTTCTCGCGTGCCGGGAGGTGCGTGGTCGCGATCCCCGCCCGTCGCGCGCGATCGAGGGCACCGGCGGCGGCGCGGTCGCTCACCACGAGCACGACGGCACCCGGCGCCAAGGCGCCGAGCGCGGCGAAGTGGTCGAGGATCGCCTGCAGATTGCTGCCGCCCCCGGAGGCGAGCACGG
>JBMTAR010000047.1:0-13446 GCA_049428925.1 Gemmatimonadaceae bacterium | reverse complement strand
ACGCGCGGATCTCGCCAGAGCGGCGAGTCGAGCGGGAGCGGTTCCGTCTCGAAGACGTCGAGCGCCGCACCGCGGAGACAACCAGCCTCGAGGGCTTCGGGGATGGCCGACTCCTCCACCGTCGCGCCGCGGCCCGCGTTGAGCAGCACGACGCCGCGGCACCGTGCGAGCAGGTCGCGCGAGATGAGCCCACGGGTGGCCGGCGTATCGGGGACCACGACGATGAGCCAGTCGCAGTGCGGCACGAGCTCGGGGAGCGCCTCGGTGCGATGCACCTCGCGGAAGAGGCCGGGCATCGCGGTGCCGCTGCGTGAGACCCCGATGACGTGGACGCCGAGCGGCGTCAGCACGCGGGCAATCGTCGCGCCGATATCTCCCGTGCCGACGAGCAGCGCCCGCGTGCCGGCCAGCGGGCGTACGGAGGGCTCAGCCCAGCGCGCGACCATCTGGGCGGCGCTGAGCGCCGGCAGCGCCTGCGTGAAGGCGAGCATCCGCGCGAGCGTCCACTCGGCGATCGGGGGGCCGAACGATTGGGGCGAGCGCGTCAGCAGGATCGTCTCGGGCAGCGCCGCCGGTACGAGCCAGGGGTCCACGCCGGCGCCGGTGGAGTGGACCCAGCGGACCCCACCGAGCCCTGCCGCCGCCGGCCGTCGGAAGCCGACGTAGG
The DNA here is from genome assembly GCA_049428925.1 of Gemmatimonadaceae bacterium. Taxonomy (GTDB): domain Bacteria; phylum Gemmatimonadota; class Gemmatimonadetes; order Gemmatimonadales; family Gemmatimonadaceae; genus Pseudogemmatithrix. The sequence goes on along the minus strand of JBMTAR010000047.1, from coordinate 12,779 downwards.
TGTCGGCCCACGCGAGGTCCTCCGGCGTGACCGCCGTGTGCGGCACGGCGCGGAGCTCGAGGGTCGGCCGCGAATCCGCGCCCCGACGGAATCGGCTGACGAGGCGCCGACGAGGATGCGGCGGGGGGGGGCGGGGAGCGGGACTGCCGTGGATTCGTGGGTCGACATACGAGGGGAAAGGTGCGTGCCGCCCGTATATTCCGACATCCCTCCACCGGCCCGCGCGCCGAGAGACCGCCGCCATGAAACGCGCCCTCCTGACTCTCGTCTCACTCCTCGCGCTCCTTGTCGGCGTGCTCGTTGGCGGCGCCCTCCGCGTCCCGGCGCCCGCGCCGGCGGCATCCGCGGGGACGGTGGTGACGATCGATTCCGCACGCGCCGTCGAGCGACTCGCGAACGCGGTGCGACTGCAGACGATCTCGTATGGCTCCGGTCAGCCGATCGACACGGCGGCCTTCCTCGGCTTCCACGCCTTGGTGGCGAGCGAGTTTCCGCTCGCGCACGCCGCGCTCACGCGGGAGGTCGTCGGTGGGTTGAGCCTGCTCTACACCTGGCGCGGGGAGGACACGACGAAGGCGCCCGTGGTCCTGATGGGGCATATGGATGTGGTCCCGGTGCCCGAGGCCAATCTCGCCGAGTGGTCACAGGCCCCGTTCTCCGGCGCGGTGGCGGAGGGCTATGTGTGGGGGCGCGGGACGCTCGACGACAAGACGACGGTGCTTTCGACGCTCGAGGCGGTGGAGGGGTTGATCGCCGCCGGCTACACCCCGCCACGCACGGTGTACCTCACCTTCGGGCACGACGAGGAGGTCGGTGGGTTGTACGGCGCGAAGGCGATCGTCGACACGTTGGTGGCCCGTGGCGTGCGGCCCGCGATGGTGATCGACGAGGGGGGCTTCATGGCGAGCGGGCTCCTGCCCGGTCTCGCGGGGCGCTCAGCGATCGTCGGCATCGCGGAGAAGGGATATGTCTCACTCACGCTGACGGCGATCGCGAAGGGTGGGCATTCGTCGATGCCGACCGAGCGCACGGCGGTCGGCGCGCTTGCACGGGCGGTGGCGCGGCTCGAGGCGACGCCATTCGATGATCGCCTCGAGGGCCCAACCCGCTCGATGCTCGAGGCGCTGGCGCCGTACATGCCCTTCTCCCGCCGGCTCGTCCTCGGGAATCTCTGGCTGACCGCACCGGTGATGACCCGGATGCTAGGGAGCTCCCCGCTGGGCGGCGCGCTCCTGCACACGACGATCTCCCCGACGATGCTCGATGCCGGGGTGAAGGACAATGTGTTGCCGCCGGAGGCGACGGCGGTGGTGAACTTCCGCATCCGGCCGGGCGAAACGGTCGCCGATGTCATCGCGCACGTGACCGCCGCCGTGGCTGACACGCTCGTCCGCGTCGCACCGCTCGACCGCGTGCAGGTGGATCCCTCGCCCGTGTCCGATGTGCAATCCGAGGCGTACCGGCTCATCGAGGAGACCATCCGTGCGATGTCCCCCGGGGTCGCGTTGCCGGTGGTGCCATACCTCGTGCCCGGGGGGACCGATGCCAAGCATTGGAGCGCCCACTCGGATCGGGTGTTCCGCTTCCTCCCTGTCCCGCTCGGCGATGGGGACCAGGCGCGCATCCACGGCGTGAACGAGCGGATCAGCGTCGCGGACTATGCGACTGCCGTTGGCTTCTTCACCGGCCTGCTCCGCGGCATCGACCGGCTACCGTGAGCGGACGCGCTGATCGGTCCGTTTCCCGGACGGCGGCCTGTGCCGCGATGCACCGTTCTTCCTCCCTCTCCGTGTGACACACATGACCTCGTATTCGATGCGCTCCATCGCCCTCGCTGGCGTCCTCGTGCTCGGCGCACCCCTCACCGCAGTCGTCGCGCAGGGGGCGGTTGCCCCTGCGTCAGCCGCGACGCCCGCCACGCCCGCCCCGGAGATATATTTACGCGCGCGGGTGAACGGCGCGACCGTCGGGCCCACCTTCCCGGTGGTCTTCGGGCTTCGGAACTACGGCGTCGCGCCTGCCGGGGTGCGGATGTCGAACACCGGGCACTTTCACATCCTGATCGACACCGAGGTGCCCGCTGCGGGGGTGGTGATCCCAGGCGACTCGCTGCACCGACACTTCGGGGCGGGGCAGATCGAGACGATGCTGACGCTCGCGCCGGGGACGCACACGTTGCGACTCGTGCTCGGGGATGCGGATCACAAGGTCATCGGGCCGGCGTTGGTGAGCGCGCCCATCCGGATCACGGTCCGACCGCGCTGATCGAAGGGGGTCGCGGGGTCTGATGCGAGACGGCCCGCGCGCTCCGTGAGCGCGCGGGCCCTCGACCGTTCAGGAGGCTCTGCCCGCCCACAGCGGGCGCCGCATCGGTCAGGAGCGGCGGACAGGCTCGAGTCGGACGAGCTTCGACGGTCCGCCACCCGCATCCTCGAAGGCGATGTAGAGGAAGCCGTCCGGTCCTTCGCGGAGGCCGCGGATGCGGCCCATCCCCTGCACGAGGTTCTCGACGTTCTTCACCGTCCGACCATCGACCGTCAGGCGGACGAGCCGCTGGCCGGCCATCCCGCCGACGAAGAGGTCGCCGCGCCAACCCGGGAACTTGTCGCCCCCATAGACGACGAGCCCCGACGTCGCGATGGACGGCACCCACACGTGCACCGGCTGCTCCATCCCCTGGCGCGTGGTGCCGATGTGGATGTTGCTCCCCGAGCGGTAGTTCACGCCGAACCCGATCACGGGCCAGCCGTAGTTCTTCCCCGCCTCGTCGATGTTGAGCTCGTCACCACCCTGCGGGCCGTGCTCGTCGGTCCAGACCTGATTGGTGCGCGGATCGATCGCGATCCCCTGCACGTTGCGATGCCCGTAGCTCCAGATCTCCGGGAGCGCGCCGGGCGTGTTCACAAAGGGGTTGTCGGGCGGGACGGAGCCATCGTCACGCAGGCGCACGACCTTGCCGTGATGCGTTCCGAGATCCTGTGCGGGGTGCTTCATCAGCGAATCGATCGGCCCCGCCGGCATCACCTGACGGTCGCCGAGCGTGACGAAGAGATACCCGTCGCGGTCGAAGGCGAGACGCGACCCGTAGTGCCCCATTCCGCGGGACCAGTTCTTGGCGACGAAGATCTCCTGCATGTCGGTGAGCTGGTCGTTCGCGAAGCGCGCGCGGACGACGGCCGTCGCGCTCTGCGTCCCATCCTCGCTCGGCTTGGAGAAGCTGAGGTAGATGAATCGGTTCTGCGCGAAGCGCGGGTGCGCGACCACATCGAGCAGGCCACCCTGGCCGCCGACCCGGACCTTCGGGACGCCGGGGACCGCCGTCGGCAGGAGTCGACCGCCGCGGATGATCCGCAGGGTCCCGCCGCGCTCGGTGACGAGGAGGTCGCCACCGGGGAGGAAGGCCATCGACCAGGGGCTGACGAGTCCCTCGGCGACGGTGACGATGCGGTAGTCATGCTGGCTGGAGCGTTGGACGTCCTGGGCGCCGAGGGACAGCGGGACGAGGAGCGCGGCGAGGGTAAGGCGCGCGCGCGAGCGGCCGCGGAGTGCTGCGCTGTGGCGTGCCGGCATCTGATGATCGACGATGCAGCGTACGGGCATATAGTCGGCGGGAAAGGGTTCGCGGGGCGTTGGGAGCGTGCAAGTTGGTCGCCGCCGCCGCACGGGCGCAACATTCCCGCCCGACGGTGCGTTCTCCGTGACGTATGCCGCCATCGTGTCCCGACCCGGTCGCGCACCGGTCACCTCGTCTCGCCGTCGTCCGCGTCCTTGCCCTCGTCCTCTTCGCGGGCGTGACGTCGGCGCAATCGCCAGCGCCGGCCGGTGGGTGGCCGGCGGTCCGGCGGACGACCGACGCGATTCGGCTCGATGGGCGCCTCGACGAGGCGGAGTGGGCGATAGCCGATTCGATCTGGGAGTTCAAGACGAAGGAGCCGACGGAAGGGGGCACGCCGAGCGAGCGGACGGTGGTGCGCCTCTTGGCGACGCCGCAGGGGCTCGCCGTCGGGTGGTGGAACTACGATCGCGACGTCGCCGGGCGTCGGAGATCCCAACTACGCCGCGATGCCGAGCTCCGGTCCGACGATTACGTGAGCCTGATGGTCGACGGGCTCCGCGACAAACGGAGCGCGTTCTACTTCCGAACCAACTCCAATGGCGCGCTCTGGGATGGGGAGCACATCAACCAGGAGCGCGGGAACGAAGAGTGGGACGGCATCTGGGACGCGCGGACCGCGACCTTCGAGGGTGGCTGGACGGCCGAGATGCTCATCCCGTGGGGGACACTCCGCTATCCGGGAGATGTGTCCGCGATGGGGATGAACTTCCGGCGCTTCCTGCCCCGGACGAACGAGGAGGTCCTCTGGCGCGCGTGGAAGCGTGGCCAGGGGTATCGGTTCCTTGAGGACGAGGGTGTGGTGGAAGGGTTCGCCGACCTGCCCCGCCGGCCACGCGCGGAATATCGGCCATTCGCGCTCATCGAGGCGGCCGTGCCGGAGCGCACCCTCGCCACCGACGGGTCGCTCCCCGAGAGTGCGCCCGGGCGGACGGCGCTCTCCACCGGCCTCGATGTGAAGGTCGCGGTGACGAATACGCTCACCGCCGATGTGACGGTCTTCCCCGACTTCGCGCAGGCGGAGGTGGACCGGCAGGTGGTCAACCTGACGCGGTTCCCGCTCTTCTTCCCCGAGCAACGCCCCTTCTTCACCGAGGGCGCGGCAATCTTCGCGTTCGGGCGTGAGCAACAGGCCCAGCTCTTCTACTCGCGCCGCGTCGGACTCGGTGATCGCGGGAGCCCGGTGGCCATCCCCTTCGGCGCGCGGATGCAGGGACGGGTCGGCCGGAACCAGCTGGGCTTCCTCGCGGTGCGGACCGGGGATGACGAACGGGCCACGGACCTCGTCGCGCGAGTACGTCACGACGTCCTCGGCCGCGGCTACGTCGGGGCGATGACCACCTACAGCGATCGGGCGGCCCGTCCCGGGGCGCTCGGGGCGGGGGTGGACGTCGAGTTGCCATTCATCGTGCGCGAGCGAGACAACCTCATCGTGCTCGGCAGTGCGGCATGGAGTCGCGACAGCGTTGGGGGAGCCGGGGGGGCGCACTACCGCGTGGTCATCGATTATCCCAACGACCACGCGGATATCGTCACCCGGTTCGACCGCGTGGAGACGGGCTACGATCCGGTGCTCGGGTTCGTCTCGCAGCGCGGGATCCAACGGTTGTCTGGGCAGTTCGCGATCACCCCGCGGCCGGCGCAGCCGTCACCGATCCGGCGTTGGGAGTTCAACCTGCTCGGCTACGACCTCGTCTGGGATCTCGGCGGGCGTCTCGACAACGCCTCGCTCTCGGTGCGCCCCGTCGGGATGCAGCTGCAGAGCGGCGACCGGTTTGAGGTGAACCTGTCGCGACGGTTCGACGGGCCGACGGCAGACTTCACGCTCGTCCCGGGCACCACGATCGCCGCCGGCGACTATTGGTTCGATCGCGCCGAGGTGCGCTTCAGCGGAGCGAATGTGCGGCCGTGGTCCCTTGGCGGGGCGGCGAGCACCGGTGGCTTCTACGAGGGCACCCGCGTCGATGTCTCGGTCAACGCGCGGCTCCGGCTGCAGCCGCACTGGGAGTTCTCGCTCGATCTCGCACGAAACGATGTGGTGCTCCCGACGCGGGGGTTCGTCGCGACGACGGTGCGCTTCCGCGGTGATTACGCGTACTCGCCACGGCTCACCGGCACCCTGTTCACCCAGTACGATGACCAGTCCGACCGCGCGTCGGTGAATGCGCGGGTGCGTTGGACGACCTCGCCCGGAAGCGATCTCTACGTGGTCTGGAATTCCACGTGGCCGACGGGGCTGGACCGTGGCATCCCGTGGGGGCAGCCGCTGCGTGGTGGGCTCATCGCGAAATACGTGCGCTACCTGCGATAGGACGGCCGCGGCGGTAGACTCCCGGGATGACGGTCAACTTCGACAGACTCCGGGATTCGGGCGTCTTCGGTGGCCTCACCCTGATGGGTGCCACCGCGACGGTGATGATCTTCGTGGGGGCTCTCGGGGGGGCCTGGCTCGGACGGTTCCAGGTCCTCGGGGTCCTGGCGGTCGGATACGCGGCGGGTGCCCTCACGCATCGCGCCATCCTGCGCGGGACGGGGCGGGCGATCGAGCGCACCCTCGCGCCGCGGGGCGACACGACCCCCTACCGGCCCACCTTCAGCGACATCGAGACGCTCGAGGTGCGTGGCGAGCTCGCGGCGGCGGAGACCGCGTGGGCGGGGGCGTTGGCGCGTCACGCCGGGAACGCGTACGTGATGATGCGTGTCGCGGAATTCCATCTGCGGCTCAAGCAGGATGCGGCGGCGGCGCTACCGCTCTACGAGCGGATCCGTGAGCTTCCCGAGGCCGGCCACGAGCTGCGGCGGTACGCCTCGCAGAAGATCGTCGACCTGCACCTCGGTCCCCTCGCCGACGAGGGGCGCGCACTGGTGGCGCTCCGGCGCTTGATCGACGGCTTCCCGGATTCGCGGGAGGCGGCCGAGGCGCGCGAGGCGCTCGCACGGCTGAAGGCGGCGCGGCGCGACGCCGACGGGTGAGTGTCTGGTGCGGCGCGCGGACTGCGTGCCGTCGTCAGTCGTGGACGAAGGTCAGCCAGTCGTGCGTGTCGGGGACACGGCCCTTCACGGTGTCGAGGTAACGCTCCTGGATGGCGCGCGTCACGGGCCCGACCGTGCCATCACCCACCGGGAGCCGATCCACGGAGCGGACCGGCGTCACCTCGCTCGCCGTACCGCAGACGAAGACCTCCTCACTCGTGTAGAGCGACTCGCGCGTGAGCGGGCCGATGACGGTCTCGATGCCGAGGTCCTTGGCGATCGTGAGCACTGAATGCCGAGTGATCCCCGGGAGCAGCGTGCCGTCGATCGGCGGGGTGTAGAGCACGCCACCCGCGACGAGGAAGACATTCTGGCCCGAGCCTTCGGAGAGCATCCCATCGGGCCCGAGGGCGAGCGCCTCGTCATAGCCGTTCCGGAGCGCTTCCATCTTCACCAGCTGTCCGCTCAGATAGTTGCCGGCGATCTTCGCGGCGGCGGGGATCGTGTTGGGAGCGACGCGATGCCAGGTGGAGATGCAGGCGTCGACGCCATCGCGGAGCGCCGCGTCACCGAGGTAGGCCCCCCAGGGCCAGCAGGGCACGAAGGTCTCGATGGGGGAGTCGAACGGCACCATCCCCGCCGCCCCGTAGCCGCGGACCACCATCGGCCGGATGTAGCACTCGCGGAGCCCGTTCTTGGCGATCGTGTCCCGATGCGCCTGGATCAGCGTGTCGAGCGAATGGGGCGGATCCATCCGATAGATCTTGCAGCTGTCGAGGAACCGCTTGAGGTGCTCGCGCAGTCGGAAAATGGCGGGGCCCTTCGGGGTGTCGTAGCAGCGGATCCCCTCGAAGACCGCGGAGCCGAACTGCATCGAGTGGCTGAGGACGTGCATGGTGGCGTCGTGCCAGCGGATGAACTCGCCGTCGCGCCAGATCCACTCGGATTCGCCGATCTTCGCCATCGTGACCTCACCGCCGGGGGGCGCCCCCGACGGTGCGCCGGGGACCGAGGGAAAGATAACCGAGCGGCCGTCCCTCGCCGTCGGTTCGGGGTGGTGCCAAGGGGTCGCTTGATTGGGGGCGCGGGGCTGCCCCCGGTGGTCAGGTCCCGGGCGTCAGGTCCCGGGGCTCGCGGTGACCTTCTTTACGAGGCGGTACATGAACTCGAGCCCATCGTAGAACGCCTTGGCGGAGACATGCTCGTTCATCCCGTGCGCATTCGGCGTGTCGTAGAAGAGGCCGGAGACGCCGTAGACGGGGATGCCAGCGTTCCGGAGGATCCGGCCGTCGGTGGCACCGGTGCTCATCGTCGGGACGACCGGGATCCCCGGGAAGACCTCCTGCGAGGCCGCCTCGATCGCTGCCACGAGGGCGGGGGTCAGCGGGCTCGGCGGGCTGTCGTTCGCTCCGCGCTGCGTGCTGACCTTCACGCCGGTGTCGGCGATCGCCGCGACGATCCGCGCCTCCACCGAGGCGGCCGTCTCGTCGGGGAGGATGCGGCAGTTCACCGTCGCGCGGGCGCGCTGCGGGAGGGCGTTCGACGCGTGCCCCCCCTCGAGCATCGTCGCGACGCAGGTGGTGCGGAGCCGCGAGTTGTTGGCCGGGTCCTTCGAGATCAGGGCGGCGGCGGCGGCGTCCCGCTCGTCCGCCACAATCCGCGTCATCGCGCGGCCGACCTCACCGCCGGAGATCGCCGCCTGCCGGCGGAAGTACTCCCGCGTGACCTCGTTGAGGTGCACAGGGAACGCGTACTTGCCGAGCCGGTCGAGCGCGGCGGCGAGCTGGTAGATGGCGTTGTCAGGACGCGGCTGCGAGCTGTGGCCGCCGGGGTTCGTCGCCTCGAGGGTGAAGTTCGCGACCTTCTTCTCACTCGCCTGCGTCTCGTTCGCGACGCGGCGCCCCTCCTCCACCCGGCCGCCGCCCCCTTCGTTGAAGGCGAACTCCGCCTGGATGAGATCGGGACGATTCTTCACGAGGTAGTCGACACCGTTCGCGGAGCCGCCTTCCTCGTCCGCGGTCAGCGCGACGATGATGTCACGGTCGGGGACGTACCCCTCCGCCTTCATCCGGAGCAGCAGCGTCAGATGGATCGCGCCCTCGTCTTTGTCGTCCGCGACACCACGCCCGTAGAACGTCCCGTCGCGCTCGATGAACTGGAACGGCGGCAGGGTCCAGTCCTCCGGGTTAGCCTCGACCACGTCGATGTGCGACAGCAGCAGGATCGGCTTTCGGCTCGCGTTCCGGCCACGGTAGCGCACGATGAGATTGCCCTTTCGCGGCGCGTTCTCGACCACGACGACATCCTGCTCCGGGAATCCGGCGGCGCGCATCCGCCGCGCCATCGCCTCGGCGGCCGCGACGGTGCTTCCCGTGCTGTGCGTGGTGTTGATCTCCACGAGCTCCTTGAGGAGGTCACGCGCCTGCGCCTGCCAGCGGGTGAGGGCCGGCGGGGTCTGCGCCGTGAGGAGGGCGGGGAGCACGACCGCCACGACGGCAATGTGGCGGGCAGTACGGGCGACGACGTGGGTCGCGGCGGAGGCGAAAGAGGGAGTCATCTCGCGAAGTTGCCGCGCCTGGCCGACCGGCGCAACTTCCCGCGCCATGACCCGGTCGATTGGCAGACAGCTGGGGTGCGCCGCCGTTGCGGTGCCCCTCCTCGTCGGTGCGCAGCAGGTCCCCGACCGGGCGTTCCATCCGGCGGTCGCGCGACCGGCCTACGCGGACCACACGGGCCCTCGGCTCTGTCTCGATGAGGCGCATCACAACTTCCACACGCTGGATGACCGCTTCTGGGCGTTTGGAGCGCTGGCGCGGCGCGACGGCTATCGCGTCGCACCGCTCCGGGCGCCGTTCACCTCGTCTGCCCTTGCCGCCTGCGACCTGCTCGTGATCGCCAATGCGCAGCCCAGCGACCGACCCTGGAGTGAGTACCCGCAGCCGACACCGTCCGCGTTCGCGGGGGATGAGATCGCGGCGGTGCGCGCCTGGGTGGAGGCGGGCCACGCGCTGCTGCTGATCGCCGATCATATGCCGCTGGCGGGCGCGGCGGGTGCGCTCGCGGCGGCGTTCGGTGCGCAGTTCACGGACGGGTTCGCGTACCTCGGCACGCCCGGTCCCACCGACTCATCGCTCGTCGCGCGCGTGCGGGACATTCCGACGTTGTTCCAGCCTGACGATGGGACCCTCCCGGTGCATCCGATCCGTCTCGGTCGCGACTCCGCGGAGGGGGTCTCACAGGTCCGAAGCTTCACGGGGCAGGCGTTCCGATGGGCGGCGCCAGGCGTGATGCCGGTGCTCATCCTCCCGCCCGGCTACGTCTCCCTGGAGCCGCGCATCGCCTGGCAGTTCACCCCTGACACACCGGCGCGCCCCGTCGGCGGTTGGCTCCAGGGCGCGACGCGGGTGGTGGGGCGGGGGCGGGTGGCCCTCTTCGGTGAGGCGGCGATGTTCAGCGCCCAGGTCGCCGGTCCGACCCGCCGCCCGATGGGGATGAACGCCCCGGGCGCGGAGCAGAACGCCCAGTTCGTCCTCAATGTCCTACACTGGGCCTCAGGGCTGCTGGCCCCCTGAGGACGTGCCGAGCGCCGCACGGAGATCCGCCACGCGGTAGAGCCGGCCACCGCGCAGCACCGTCTCGAGCTGGGCGAGGTCTCCGATGCGCTCGGTCGGCCGCCCCGCGACGATGAGCAGGTCCGCCACTTTGCCGACGGCAAGACTGCCGTAGTCGTCGGCCTGCCGCATATGGCGGGCGGCCTCGATGGTCGCGATCTGCAGGATGCGCGCGCGTGGGATCCCGGCGCGCTCGTACATCTCGAGCTCCCGACGGAAGGTGCTGCTGGATGAGTTGTCGGTGCCGGCGATCAGCGGGATGTCGGCGGCATAGAGCCGTTGGATGAGGCGAAGGTACGTGCTGTCCGCGCGCTGCTGGTTCGTGGAGCCGCCCGCACCGACGAGGGCGCCTCCGCCCCCGATCCAGAGATTGAAGGTGCCATCGACGGCGGTCCCGTGCGCGCGGAGCGTCTCAATCAGTCGCGTCATCCCCGGTCCGTCGACGTCGAAGGTCGGTGCGACCGCCGTCGCGACCTGAGAATAGGCGCGCATCCGTGGCAGATAGAGCGAGTCGGGGAAGAAATCGGCGAGGAGGAAGGCGGCGTGCTGGATCTCGTCGTAGCCCAGCGCCACGGCCGCGCTGACGCTCATCCCGCGCGGGATGTGGCCGCTCAGGCGCATTCCACGGCGCTTGGCCTCGGCGGCGATGGTCGGGACCAGGTCGGGATGCACGACGTTGTAGAGCTTGATCTGCACGTATCCGAGGGAGTCGTAGCGTGCGACCCAGGCACGCGCCTCGGCCTCGTCGCGCACGATGGCGGCGCTCGGGCCGGCCCAGGCGAGTGGGCCCTCGATGAAGCCGCCGAGGACGGCGCGTGGCGCCGCGAGCTTCCCCGCGCGCTCGCGGTCCCGGATCGAGATCGCGACATCGATGTCGGCGGCGAGGTCGCGGGCGGTCGTGATGCCGTTGGCCAGCTGGCTGACCCCGAGCCCGGACTGACTCGCCACCTGGAGATGGCCGTGCATATCCCACATTCCCGGCATCACCGTCTTGCCGGTCGCGTCGATGATCGTCGCGCCGGCGGGTGGGATCACGGTTCCGGCGTCGCCGACAGCGACGATGCGGTCGTCTCGGACGAGGAGGGTCTGTCGGGGGCGCAGGACGCCGGCGTCGGCGTCGAAGAGGTCGCCGTTGACGATCGCGATGGTGGATGCACTGGGGGACCGCACCTGCCGGGCGAGCGCCTCGCCGCGCGCCGCACGCCACGACAATTCGGCGGCGCGGAGCACGGGGAGCTGATTCCGGAGGTCCTCCCGGACCGTGATGAACCACTGCACGTCGGTCGCCACCAGCCCGCCGCGCTCATCGAGCCAGACGCCGGCGGGATCGGGCTGGGAGCCGGTGGTGATCGTGACGAACCGGACCTTCGGGCGCCCGCGGACCGCGTCGAGGGTGATGGTGAGCGGCGTCTCCGCGCGCACCGAGGCACCGGAGAGCAGCGTGCCACGGCCGTCGGGGCGCGCGAGGAGGGAGGAGGCGAGCGCCGCCGTCTCGTGCGGCGTACCCGTGCGGAGTCCGGTCACCGTCGTCGCGGTCCGCGCGCTCAGACGCGACGTCCCTGCGACCGTGAAACGCACGGAATCCCCGACGAGCTCAATCCGTTCTACCGGGGCGCCTGTCCGGCCGTCGAGGTCGATCGGCCGCTGCTCGGCGAACCGCACGGCGCCGTCCGGCCCGCGGACGGTGCGTGTTTCCACGCGCCCACCGCGATTCCGGTCGGTGTAGACCCAGCGGGCGACCGTGGTGTCGCCGCGCTGCTCTACGGTGAGTGCGCCGGCCCGCCGGTCGTGATTGTCGACAATCCACGTTGCAGCTGCGGAGCTTCCCGGTCGTTGTGCTACGACCAGCTTGGGGACGACGCCGGCGAGTGTGAGGAGGAGGGCGATGGGGCGCGCGGAGGTGAGCATACGGAGGTCCTGGATGGAGGAATCAACGGGAATGTGCTATCTCCCGTACGCGTCGGCATCTGGGCGCATCCCGCGTCCTTCACCTTTTCCTTTCCGTCCCATGCCCCGTCCCCGCCTGCCGCTCTTCGTCGTCATCTCGCGTTTGGCCGCTTCGCTGCTCGTCGCGGCGACGTTCGTCGCGTGCGATGGGAGGACACCGACCGCCGCCGATGTCCGCGCGCTCGATGCGCGCCAAGCCGAGCGGGGCGCGGCGCTGCTGCTCGGCGACGGTGACGGGCCCACCACGTACTTCGTGGATGGGGTCTCGGCCACCCGCGAGGCGGCGCAGGCGATCGCACCCGAGCAGATCGCAGCGGTGAATGTGAACAAGATGGTGAACGGCGCGACCGCCACCACGGAGATCCGCCTCATCACCAAGGCTGGCGCCGCGCGCGGATTGCTCGCCGAATCGGCGGAGGGGTCAGGAATCGTGGTGCGGGGCGACGCGACGACGGGCTCGCCGCTCATCTTGATCGATGGCCGCCGGGCGACGAAGGCGGAGATGGACGCGCTGCAGCCCTCGGGCATCCTCTCCGTCGAGGTCCTCAAGGGGGAGGCCGCGGTCCGCGAGTACGGCGAGGCGGCGAAGGACGGCGTCATCAAGGTGACCACCAAGGCGCCGACGGGGCGCTGAC
>JBMTAR010000046.1:0-13482 GCA_049428925.1 Gemmatimonadaceae bacterium | reverse complement strand
CGCGGATCTACCCGCCGGTCGAGCGTCTCTTCAACGAGACGATCCCGGTGCGGGAACGCTTCCTCTCGTTCGATCGCCTTTGGGGGATCTACGAGGACGAGCCCGAGATCGACGGCGGCGACGGCGAGCTCTGGCGCTACAAGCCGGTGCGGCGGAAGGCGCTCGCGCGGGAGATCGAGGCGATCAGCTGGGCGGCGTACGCCGCAGTCGGCGGGCGCGGCTATGGGCGCGTGGACCTGCGACAGGACGCGCGCACGGGGAAGATCTACGTCCTCGAGGTCAACTCGCAGTGCGGCCTCTCCGAGGACGACGTGCAGACCTCGATCGGCGCCATCCTGCGCTTCGCCAAGCTGAGCTTCGCGAGCGCGGTCGAGGCGATTCTCGCTAACGCCAACGTCCCCGAGCGTCGCCGCGGCCGTCGGGTCACCCGGGCGGCCGGATGAGCGCCGGACTCAAGGTCTGCGTCCTCCAGCCCGATTACTCCGCCTCCGGCGTCGATTATCGGCACTATGACCCGCAACGCAACCTCGCCCCGCTGCTGCCGGGGTGCACGGTGCACCACGAGGCGCTCAACAAGGTCAGCACGTATCGGCAGCTGAAGCGGCTCGCCGCGCAGGGGTTCGACATCTTCGTGAACCTCTGCGAGGGCTACCCCGAGTGGGACGTCCCCGGGATTGACGTGATGCAGAGCCTCGAGGCGCTCGGCCTCCCGTACACCGGCCCGACCCCGACGCTGTACGACGTCCCGAAGCCGATCATGAAGTACGTGGCGCACATCATGGGGGTCGCGACGCCGCTGCATGCGCTCCTCGATGCGGCGCGCCTCCCGATGGAGCCGGCGGCGGCGCGGCAGGCCATCGGCGCGGCCACGCAGCGGCTTCGCTTCCCCTGCTTCGTGAAACCTGCCGGCGCCGGCGACAGCCTCGGCGTCGATGATCAGGCCGTCGTCGCCGATCTCGAGGCGCTCACCGCGCAGGTGCGGAAGCTGGCCGACGAGTTCCCCGCGCTCCTCGTCGAGGAGTACATCGACGGCCGCGAGTTCACCGTGCTGGTGGTGGGGGATGCCGAGCGGCCGGGGCGGGGTACGGCGCTCGTGCCGGTGGAATACACCTTCCCTCCCGGCTTCCGGTACAAGAGCTACGCCCTCAAGACGAGTGAACTGCATCCGGAGGCGAACCATCCCGTGCGCGACGAGGCGCTCGCGAGTCGGCTCCGACAGGCGGCCGAGCGGGTCTTCGAGGGATTCGCCGGCGTCGGGTATGCGCGGATGGACTTCCGGATGGATGCCGCTGGGACGATCCACTTCCTCGAGCTGAACTTCACCTGCTCCGTCTTCTACGAGGGGGCGTACGGCGGGTCCGCCGACCATATCCTGCGCTTCGACCCGATGGGGCAGGCGGGGTTCCTCGAGCGGATTATCGCGGAGGGAAGAGCACGGCATCGGCGCCGGGAGAAGGCCTATGCGCTCCGCGGCGATGCCATCGCCGGGTACGGCGTCGTCGCGACGAAGCGGTTGACGGCGGGGGAGCTGATCTGGGCGGGCGAAGGACGCCCGCATCGGATCGTCACGCGTCGGCACGTCGAACGGCACTGGGACGCGACGGATCGCGAACTCTTCCGGCATTACGCCGTCCCGCTCAGCGACGAGGTCTACGCCATCTGGGATGAGGATCCGCTCGCCTGGGCCCCGTGGAACCACAGCTGCGCCGCGAACACCGCCTTCCGCGGGCTCGACGTCGTCGCGCTCCGGGACATTCCGGTGGGCGAGGAGCTCACCCTCGATTACGGGCACCTGCTGGACGAGCGGAGCGCGGGGTTCGACTGTCGCTGCGGGGCGCCCGGGTGCCGGGGTCGCGTGGCGGGGCGCCCCGGCAACTCCGTGACCGACCGGGAACGCGCCGCCGGGGCGTGAGACGGTTGTGACCGAGCGGTTTCTTGACGCCGAGCCTCGGTCGGTGACATCCTGAGGCAGCGGGCGCCCACCATCGGGGCCCCACATCACCCCAGCAGGGATCGGTACCTATGACGCGGACCTTCCGTCGCCTCCTCACCCTCTTCGCCGTCGCCCTCCTCGCCGCCCCGTCGGCGGCGTCGGCGCAGAGCTACGCCAACACCGTGTGGGATCAGCTGAAGCGCGGCTACGAGTCCAATCAGGGCCAGGGCTTCACCTCGCGGAACTACATCATGGGGCGGATGAACGATGACGCTTCGGATACGTGGAGCTTCGCGCTCACCGCGGGGATGACCTACAAGTTCTGGGGTGTCTGCGACGGCGATTGCAGCGACCTCGACATCGCCCTCCTCGACGAGAACAACAACGAGCTCGAGTCGGACGTCCTCACCGACGACAACCCGATCGTCGAGTACCGCCCGAAGAAGAGCGGCACCTACAAGGTGAAGGTCACGATGGCGGCGTGCAGCACGAACCCCTGCTTCTGGGGCTTCGCGATCTTCCAGAAGTAGTCGCGGTCACGCGGTGACGGACGAGGGGCCCGGCTCCCCACGGGGAGCCGGGCCCTCGTCGCATCCGGATCATCCAGTCGGTCCCGCCGGCAGCGCGCTCTCGGCGCGTCGATTACCCGGCGGAGCGAGTGGCGCCCGCACCGCCGGGCTCCACCGCCGAGCTCCACCGCCGGGCTCGGCGCCCTATCGGCCGGCGTCGAGATCGTTCCAGTGCAGGATCGAGTTGAACCCGAGGAAGAAGGTCCCGTGCGTCTGCCATCGCCAGAAGGGGCGGATGCCGAAGCTCACCACGTGGCCCTGCCCGAGCGGTGAGTCGATGACCTGCGCGCGGTTGGCGAGCGCCTGGCCCCCATCGAGCGAGCCTGAGAGGAGCATCTCCGCCGGATTGGCGGGGAAGCTCATCACGACGCGCGGCCGCCCCGGGAGCGCTCCCGTACTCGCCGCCCCGCTGGCCCCTCCGGCGGTACCTCCGGTGGCGGGACCACGACCCCCGGTGCGTGTCGGGCTCCCAGCGCCCGCGATAGGCATCGAGTCCACGGCCGACCAGTTCCAGGGCGAGAGGGTGAGCGGCGTCGCCATCGGTGTCGTGTTCTGTCCGGTCGGCCCACCCGCGCCGCCACCACCACCGCCGAAGCCGCCCATCCCGGCCCCCGCCACGCTGAGCACCGGCGCCGAGTTGAAGTACACCGGCACCTGCGCGCCGTAGCCGTACGCGATGGGGCTCGTGCGATCGGTGACGAGGCCACGCATCACCGAGCCGCGCACGAAGAGGTTCGCCGGCGTTTCGACGCTGATGCCGGTGAGGAACTTGTACTCCGGGAAGATCGTCGCCGTCGCGCCCTCGACGATCAATGTCCCCCCGGCCTCGACGAACTTTCGCAGTTCCAGCAGCCCCTCATAGCCCATCCCACCCCGGATGTCGTCCGACTGGTCGTTCGCACCGAGGTTCGGCGTCTCCGGCGTGCGGCGATACGGCAGCGGGAGGGTGCCCGTCATCGCGATGCCGTTCACCTGCGCCTCGGCGCTCCCACCGACGTGCGGGTAGATGATCACGTCGTAGCGCGCGCGCAGGTTCCCCTCGCGCAGCTTCTGGTCGGCGAAGTAGGTGTAGGGGACGCCGTAGGTGTCGAGCGCGGCGCGCACCCAGCCCTCATCCTGCGTACGCTGCCAGCTGTGCACGTACCCGATCCGCGGGAGGTCGAGGTCGTGCGTCTTCACCGTCGGCGCGGCGGCGAGTGCCACGCCGGAGAGGCCCAGGTCGCGCAGCACCGGTCCGACGACCGTGGGGTTCGCGTTCGCGATGATGAAGCTCCCCGCACGGAAGCGCCGCCCGCCGGCCTCGAAGTCCGCCTCGGCGGCCGCCATCGGTACGTCCTTCAGTCGGTAGCGCATCGTGACGAGCGCGTTGTCCGCCGTGTGGTCCACGACGATCACCGGCCCGCTCCCCGTGATGCCGCCCGCGGCGCGCGCCGGCGTGGTGAGGCGCGTCATCCGCTGCGTCAGGAGCGTCGTGTCGGTCACCGCGTGGAGCACGACGTTCCGCATCAGCTGGAAGGTCCACCCGGTGTCGTCATACGGGCGCGGGTTCGTGCTCGGGAAGTTCTGGGTCGAGAAGTACATGTCCGCGAGGGTGCGGTACGGCTGGTCCGCCCGGATGATGTAGTCGCCCCGCTCCACCTTGAGCGTGCCCGCCGTGAAAGCTGCCTCGGCCACGTGGATCTCGAGCCCCTGCCGCTGCAGCTCGTTGATCGCGTCGACCGCGTCGACGCGTCGGCGCTGCCCCGCCGGTACCACCCACCCGAAGGTCGGGCCCGTGCGCCCGCGCGCCACGGAGCGCTGCGCCTTCAGCCAGTAGTTCTCGAGATAGAGCTTCCGGTTCTTGGCGAAGTGATCGAGCGAGAAGAGCACCCCGGACTGGCCGATGTTCACCGAGTTGCGCGGCCCCCACTTGATCTCCGGCAGCGGCGGGTTCGGCCGGAACCACTCGCGACTCGTCGTCCCGGGCCCCACGCGGAGCGATGGGTTGTTGTCCGGGCCGTAGCTCTGCACCTCGTAGAAGCGCCCGATCGCGTTGCGCGAGTGCGCGGCGAAGAAGAGGTAGTTCGGCACCCAGCCGTCGTAGAAGCCGTAGGTCCAGACGCCCGGCACGCCGCGCTTCGTCAGCTCCATCACGTCGGCCTGCGCCATCATCCACCACTCGTTCACGGTGATGGGATCGAGCCCCTCGTTGTACGGTCCCGTCCCCGTCGACGAGTAGAGGTAGGACACCGACTCGTGGAGGTCGTGCATCACCTGCGGCGTCCACTGCATGAAGGTGCGGTTCACGTGGCGCGTCAGCGCGAGGAACTGCCCCATCCCGTCCCGATTGTTGTCGTGCGCGACGTACTTGCCCCAGTACATCAGCGGCAGCCGTGCCTCACCCGCCGGCCGCGTCTTGTTGAAGTAGTACGTGTCGACCTGCCGCTCGCGGCCGTCTACCTCGAGCACCGGCGTGATGAAGGTGATGATGTTCGTGCGGATGTTCTCGTAGAACGGCGTCTCCGTCACGGCCATTCGGTAGGCCAGCTCCATCAGCATCTCGGGCCCCCCCGTCTCGCCGGAATGCAGCCCCGAGGTGAGCCAGTAGATCGGCTTCGCGAGCCCGAGGAGCTGTTGTCCGCGGGCGACCGTCGTGCGGCGCGGGTCGGTCAGCTCGTTGAGGTAGCCGCGGTGCGCGTCGAGGGTCGCGATGATCGCCGAATCGGCGATCGCCACGACAATCAGGTCGCGCCCCTCTTCGGTCTCGCCGATCTTCCACGTCCTGACACGCGGTGACGCCGAGTCGAGCGCGAACATGTAGCGGTGGATGTCCCGCGCATACGTGAGCTCCCCGGGCGTCCCGACGATCCGCCCGAGGAACCGCAGCGGCGTGGGCACCCGGTCGGAGGCCGGGAGGTGGTCCACGAGCTCCGTGCTGATGCGCGCATCCTGCAGGTACTCGCGGATCTTGGCGGTGTACTCGCGGTCCACGGGCTGCCCCTGGGCCCGCGCGGTGCCGGGTGTCAGCAGGGTGGCGAGGAGCACGGCCGCGGCGAGCCGCGGAAGGGTCGGGCGGGACATGCGGACTCCGAGGTGGAGGGAACGAGAGACGCTGGGCGGCCTACGCGGCGTCCGGCGAGGACGTTGGGGGGCGTGCGGAGTGCGTCAGTGCGGGGTGAGTCGGGTGCGCGACGCGGTGGCGGCGTCGATCTTCGCGCGCGTGTAGAGCACGGGGAAGTACCGGTCCCGTGCCCACTCGCCGAAGAGGTCGCGATAGAACGGACTCGACGGGTCCCCGGACTGCCCCGGGGTGTTGGTGCCGAGTGCGAGGTCCCAGTCCGCGAGGTCGATCGCGATCCGGAACGACGCGCCGCTCGACTGGTTGTCCCCGTTCCCATTCGCGTTCAAGGTGAGCCCGTAGCCGCCGCGCGGCGCGGGCCCCACGTCGAGGCGCGTCCGAAGCGAGTCTGCCACGAGCCCGCTGAGCACGTGACGGATCATCACGTGCTTGTAGCCCGATCGCCCGTACGCCCATCCGGACACCTCGGCGCCGAACCGCTCCCGCAACGAGGCCTCCGCGTCCGTGAGCGCCTGCACGAGCAGCGCATCGCGCGCCGCCAATGGTGCGGCGCCCCACGTGCCGTCGGGGATCGTCACCGCACGCAGCACCACCTCGAACGGGATCTCCGGCATCACGGCCCGTTCGGCCGGTGCCACGAGCCGCTCGTACGTGAGCCGTGTGAGCCGCCGCTCCCACGCCACGTAGATCCCCGCCTCCACGCTCTCCTTCGCGAGCACGTGGTCCCAGGCGAGGAGTCGCCGCCGGAGCGAATCGAGGCGCGCCGTGGGGACCGTGACGTCGCGCAGCAGTCGCGTCAGCTCCCGCGCGGGGATCGAGAGTTCGTCCGTCTGGAGCCGCGTCATATCCGCGAGCGAGAAGCGCCGTCCGCTCCCGAGCACCTCGGTCGCCCGCGCCCACCGGTGCGGACTCGCCCAGGTGAAGCCGATCGCGTCCATCGCCGGGAAGTCACGCGGCACGTTGTCCTGGTTCGCCGTCGCGAAGAAGCCCTCGGCGGGGTCGACCAGGTGCGGCTTCTGCAGGATGTCGAGGAACCCGTTCCACTCGAAACGACCGTCGCCGGGGACGGGCACGAGCCCGCTGAAGTTCGGGCGCCGCGGCGCGATGCCCACCGCCTGCCACCCGATGTGCCCCGTGCGGTCCGCCCAGATCATGTTCTCGCCCGGGATGTGTCCGTAGCGGTTCGCCGCACGGAACTCCTCCCACGTCGTCGCCTGATCGATCCGCAGGCTCGAGAGGTATGGTGCCCCGCCGGGCTCGAGCCACGCGGCCCGCACCGCGAATGCGCGATGGCGTGCCGCGTCCTGATAGACCACCGGCCCGTGCCGCGTGTAGCGGTGCCGTACGATGGCCGGCCGCTGGCCCTTCACCGGGATCGTGTCGATGATGACGCGCATCGCCTCCCACTGTCCGCGATAGCGGTAGCGATCCGCGTTCGCGGGATCGGTCTCATAGACGAGGAGATCCTCGCCGTCGGTCTCGAAGATCGTGAGCCCCCACGCGCCGTGCTGGTTATGGCCGATGGAGATGCCCGGAAGCACCGGCTCACCGCCGCCGATCACGTCCCACCCCGGCCCCACGAGGTGCGCGAAGTAGCGGAGCGAGGGGACGGAGATCGCCCGGTGCGGATCGTTCGCGAGGAGCGGCGCGCCGCTCTGGCTCAGCCGACCGCTCACGATCCAGTTGTTGCTCCCGCCGGCGAGGCGTTCGCGGGTCCAGTCGATGGGGTCGGCGTCGTCTGCCGCATCAGCGGCGGCGCGCGCGGGCGCGTCGTCCGTCGCACGACGCGGATCCCCCGATGCCGCGTCTCCGTCGAGCGCCCCGCTCGACTGCGCCGCGCGGAACGCCGGCGCGATGTCCTCCGCCCGGAACCGCAGCGGGCCACGGAACGCGTTGTAGAGCTTGAGGATGTCGGCTGAGAGTAGCGCCGCGTCGATCCCCGGCGCGAGGGTGAGATCGGGATCGCCGGGCCGGAACGCCTGCAACGCCTTCACGCGCGCCGGCCCCAGTGCCGCGACCATCCGCCCGTAGTCGAGCTCCTCGGTGATGTTCCCGAGGAGCCCCTGATGCCGCGAGATCACGACCTCCGGCGTCCAGAGGCCCGGGAGCGTGTTCAAGAGCGTGAACTCGATCGGGAGCTGTGTGGGCTCGCGACGGACCTCGCGCACATACGCATTGATGCCATCGACGAAGGCCGTGATGATCGCGCGGCCGCGCGGGTGATAGTGCTGGAACTCCGCCGTGAGGTCGCCGCGGAACCGGAAGAGCCGCGCGCCGATGTCGCGCTCGAGCTCGCGCGGTCCGAGCCACTCCGCCACTGTCCCCGTCGCCTGGCGTCGCCAGACTTCGAACTGGAAGAGCCGGTCCTTCGCGGCGGCGTAGCCCTGCGCGAAGAAGAGATCGTGCTCCGTCTTCGCGTAGATGTGGTTGATCCCCCAGCGGTCGCGCGCAATCTCGACCGGCTGTTCGAGTCCGGGGAGGCGCAGCGTCGTCTCCACCGTGGTGGTCGGCTGCGCGTCGAGGCGGGCGGTGGCGGCGCAGAGGAGGCCGAGGAACGCGCGGACGGAGGTGGACAGTCGCATCGTGAGGCGCGGGCGAGAGGTCGGCGGGGCGACGACGGGAACGAGCGTCTCCAGAAACTACGAACGGGTGGCCCGCGAGGGACCACCCGTTCGTGTCGGATCAGGCAATGCGCCCCCGAAGCAGGGGGAGAGAGGCGCCGGTCGGAATCGAACCGACGAATAGCAGATTTGCAGTCTGCCGCCTTACCACTTGGCCACGGCGCCGTATGGGCAAAGGTAGCGGCGCTGTCGGCCGAGGGAAACCGTGGGCCCAACTCCTCATCGGGCAGCTAGATGTCCTAAAATAAGGTCACTTTGTGTGGATTGACGACTGCATGGTGCAATTTTTGCATTTATTGCATTGAAATGATGGGGTTTCCTGATAAATTTTGCAGAATTCGCACGGTTAAAGGAACACCACGCACTTTATCAACGTTTTTTTGAAACAGCGCCCTTGTCGGCCTGTTTTCTGCGTTTTGCCACCAGCCACCAGCCTCAACGCACATGTCCTCCACGCATCGCTCCGACGCCCTCCGCGCGATCGCCACGCGCGCACCGATCGTCCCGAAGGTCCCTGCGCTCGCGGAACCGCCAATCCCGACCTCGGCATACTTCGGCAGCAACACCTTCGGCGCGCGCCAGATGCGCGACAAGCTCCCCGCGGAGGTCTACGCGAAGCTCACGGAGGCGATCCGGCTCGGGAAGAAGCTGGACCCGGCGATCGCCCCCGCCGTCGCGACTGCGGTGAAGGATTGGGCCATCTCCCGCGGCGTTACTCACTTCTGTCACTGGTTCCAGCCGCAGACGGGGCTCACCGCCGAGAAGCACGACGCCTTCCTCGCCCTCAACGGCGAGGGCGCCGCGATCGAGAAGTTCACGGCCGAGCAGCTCATCCAGTCGGAACCCGACGCCTCCTCCTTCCCGTCGGGCGGCCTCCGCGCCACGTGGGAGGCGCGCGGCTACACGGCGTGGAACCCGGCGTCGCCCCTCTTCATCATGGAAGCGGCCGGGACGCGGACCCTCTGCATCCCGTCGGTCTTCATCGGCTACAACGGCGAGGCGCTCGACGAGGTCACGCCGCTCTTCCGCTCGAGCGAGGTCCTCTCCACCTCGGCGCGGGAACTCCTCGACCTGATCGGCGATACCGGGGCGCTCCGCGTCTACACGACGATGGGCACCGAGCAGGAGTTCTTCGTCATCGACCGCACGCACTTCGCGATGCGTCCCGACCTCGTGATGGGCGGCCGCTCGCTCGTCGGCGCCCCGCCGCCGCGCGGCCAGCAGCTCGAGGACCACTACTTCGGCGGCATCCCAGAGCGCGTGCAGGCCTTCCTCGCCGAGGTGGAGCACGAGCTCTACAAGCTCGGCGTGCCGATCGTCACGCGGCACAACGAGGTCGCGCCCTGCCAGTTCGAGATGGCGCCGCAGTTCGAGGAGACGGACATCGCGACCGATCACAACCAGCTCGTGATGTCGGTCCTCAAGGACGTCGCGCTCCGCCACGGCCTCCAGGTCCTCCTGCACGAGAAGCCGTTCGCGGGCATCAACGGCTCGGGCAAGCACTGCAACTGGTCGCTCTCGATCGCGAGCGACAACGCGCTCGACGGGATCAACCTCCTCAAGCCGGGGAAGACGCCGCACCAGAACGTGCGCTTCCTCCTCTTCCTCTCGGCCTTCCTGAAGGGCGTGTACAAGCACCAGGGGCTGCTCCGTGCCGGCATCGGCACGAGCGGCAACGAGCATCGCCTCGGCGCCAACGAGGCGCCGCCGGCCATCATCTCCGTCTTCATGGGCAACGCCCTCACGAAGATGATCGAGGACATCATCGCCGGCCGCGCCGGGACCAAGGCGGAGCAGGCGATGCTCGCGCTCGGTGTCGCGAAGCTCCCGGAGATCGAGCAGGACAACACCGACCGCAACCGCACGTCGCCGCTCGCCTTCACCGGCGCGAAGTTCGAGTTCCGCGCGGTGGGCTCCTCGCAGAGCATCGCCTTCCCGGTGATGACGCTGAACACGGTGGTCGCTGAGGCGATCCGCGAGATCACCGCGGAGCTGAAGGCGGAGATTGCGAAGGGCGGCTCGGTCGACGACGCGGCCTTCACGGTGGTGCGCAAGGCGTTCAAGGCCACGAGCGCGATCCGCTTCGAGGGGAACGGCTACAGCGAGGCCTGGGTGAAGGAGGCGAAGAAGCGTGGCCTCCTCAACCTCCGCCGCGCCCCGGAGGCGCTGGCGCAGATGACGACGAAGCCGGTGAAGACGCTCTTCACCTCACTCGGCATCCTCACCGCCGAGGAGCTCGAGAGCCGCTACCACGTGCGCGTGGAGCGCTACGTGAAGGACGTGCTCATCGAGATGGAGACGCTGGCCGAGATGCTCGACACGCAGATCCTCCCGGCGGGGTATGGCTATCTCAGTATGCTCGCCGAGGGGGCCGCGAGGGCGAAGCAGGGTGGGATCAAGACCATCCCGCAGAAGGCGGCGGCGGAGAAGGTCGGGAAGCTGGTGACGGCGCTGCAGGGGAAGACCGCTGCGCTACACACGGCGATCGCGCGAGCGCATGCGTTGCACGATGATGTCGCCAAGTGCGCGACCTTCCTGACCTCGACGGGTGCGGATGCGATGGCCGCCTGCCGCGCGATCTCGGACGAGCTCGAGGTGAAGATCGGCGACGCGTACTGGCAGCTGCCCCGGTATCGCGAGATGTTGTTCCAGGTCTGATCCGCCGGGGTCAGGTGACCGGGATCAGGGGGCCGGTGGTGTGATGCGAGTCACACCGCCGGCCCTTCGCGTCTTGGTATCTTTCACGCGTCGTGGGGTATCACCCGTGTCGGCAACTCGCCAGCTCACCCGCGCCAAGACCTCCTCATGAAGACCATGACCACGATCCGCTCGTCGCTCCTCCTCGCTGGGATCATCGCGCTCGCAGCCTGTGGTGATAGCACGGGGGCCTCGCGTGGTCGGGTGAGCATCGTCCTCAAGGACGCCCCGGGTGATGTGAAGAAGGCCGTCGTCACCATCGAAGAGATCTACCTGCAACCAGGGACGGACGAGGGCGCCTCACGGGTCGTGCTGCGAGACACCCCAGTGACCGGCGACCTCCTCGAGTTGCGAAACGACATCGCCGCCTTGGTCGATGGGGCTGTGGTGCCCCCGGGAACCTACGGCCAGCTCCGCTTCGTCATCAGCGGGGGATGTCTGGAGGTCGAGCAGGCGGGGGGCGGCTCGACGGTCTTCTCCAGCTCGTCGACCTATGGGGGGCTCCCCCTCTGCACGGTGGATGGTGGGACGACAGGGGGTGTCTTGCAGATGCCGAGCTTCTCGCAGACCGGGATCAAGGTCACCCTCCCGGAGGGTGGGGTCACGGTCGCTGACGAGGCGACGGTCCTCTTGGTCGACTTCGATGTGAGCCGCTCCTTCGGCAAGGAGGCGGGGAACTCGGGGCGCTGGGTCATGACCCCGTCGCTCAAGGCCTCGAACTTCCTGACCAGCGGGTCGGCGAAGGTGACGGTCACCGCGACGACCGCCGCGGCCCTCGCGCTCGTGACGATGGAGAACGTGAAGATCACGCTCACCAGTGGGTCAGGGGGTGCGACGACCCTCTCGGGATCGGACCTGACGACCACGGCGAGCACGGCCGAGGTGACCTTCCGCTACCTCGAGCCGGGGACCTATACCCTCGCCATCACGGCCGAGGGGAAGACCCTCACGACGAGTGGCCCCTCGAGCGTCACGGTGAGCTCGGGTGGTCTGGCCACGGCGGCCTTCACCATCAGCGACGTCACGGCACCGTGATGCGCGCCTGATGGCGCGCATCCTGATCGCCTGCTGGGGATCGCACGGCGACGTCGATCCATCGATCGGCCTCGGGCTCGGACTCCGCGCCCGAGGCCACCGGGTCACGATCGCGACGATGCCCTACTTCGCGCCGATCGTCACCGCGGCGGGCCTCGATTTCCACCCGATCCCACCGGATATCAGTCCCACCGACACGGCGATCGTCTCGCGTCTGATGAGTCGGTGGCGCGGCGCGGAGTACATCGTGAAGGATCTCGTCGCTCCGCAAGTGGCGGCGATGCATGGGGCGCTGCTCCCTCGCGTCCGCGATACCGACCTCTTCATCAGTCACCCCCTCGCCTTCGCCGTCCCGATCCTCGCCGAGCGGTATGGCATTCCGTGGGCGAGCACGGTGCTGTCGCCGATCTCCTTCTTCTCGGCGACCGATCTCCCGATCTTCCCCCCTGCCCCGTGGGTGCGGCACGTGGAGCGACTCGGGACGTGGCCGGGGCGACTCCTCGCACGGTCGGCGCGGGTGATCTCACGACAATGGACGCGACCCGTGGCGGCGCTACGACGCCGCGAAGGCCTCCCTCCGGCGCCAAGTCCGCTCTTCGAGGGACAGCATAGTCCGCATCTCGTGCTGGCGCTCTTCTCCAAGGTCCTCGGCGCCCCACAGCCTGATTGGCCCGCGCAGGTGGTGGTGACGGGACAGATGTTTCATGATGCTGCGCACGGGAGCGCGCTCTCACCTCCGATCGAGCGGTTCCTCGATGCAGGCCCCGCCCCGATCCTCTTCACGCTCGGATCCTCCGCGGTGCTCACGCCGGGGCGATTCTGGGAGGAGAGTCTAGCCGCGGTCCGCGCCCTCGGTCAGCGAGCGATCTTCCTCGTCGGGCCGGATAACCACGAGATGCTACGCGCGACCTTTCCACCTGAGGTACTGGTCGCAGAACGCGCTCCGCACTCGCTGCTGATGCCGCGCTGTGCCGTGGTCGTCCAGCAGTGTGGCGTCGGGACCCTGATGCAGGCACTGCGGTCGGGGGTGCCGACCCTCGCTGTGCCCTTTGCGAACGATCAGCCGGACAACGCCCATCGCGCCGCGCGGCTCGGTGTGGCGCGGGTCATCCCGGCGGGGCGCTATCGCCGCCGTCGCGTCGCGGCCACCCTCGACGAACTGCTGACGGATCCGGCGTTCCGCAGCGCGGCGGCGCGCATCGCGGAGGAGGTCCGGCGGGAGCGCGGGGTGGAGACGGCGTGTGAGGCGATCGAGCGGGGCTTCGCCTTACCGAGCTGAACCCTACAGAGCGCCTCAGACAGGGGGCCGACCGATCCTTGTCCCAGGTCGTCCCTGCACCGTCCCACGACAGCTCGAGGCCCCGCACTGACAGGTGAAGCTCGCGCTCTGCTCGTTGAGCATCAGCGCATAATCGAGGGTGAGCTCTTCCCCAGCGGCGATGGCGCGGAGCGCGACGACATCGAGCCCGCGATAGCCGGTGTTCGGCGCGCAGCTGTGGTTCATCGGCGCCCAGGCGGTGGGATCCTCATCCCAGATCGCGTAGACCTCGTCGCTGATCGGGACGGCGT
>JBMTAR010000045.1:0-13739 GCA_049428925.1 Gemmatimonadaceae bacterium | reverse complement strand
AACCAGCTCCAGCTGCTGAACTGCACCACCGCGCATCCGCCCGCCCCGCCACAGCTCAGCTCACCGGCGAGGCCGAGTTTCCAGAGGTGCAGGTAGGTCGCGACGAGCGCGTTGACGAGAGCGATGAGCGCGGTGGCCTGCCGGAGCCGCATGGCGGTGGGGTCCCCGAGCCCGCGCTAGTTCCCGAAGTCCTCGAGGCGCGGGTTCACGATGGTGTTGTAGATCGACCCGAACGTGAAGTTCAGACCGACGCTCCCGGTCAGGCGGAAGGCCGTCGCGAGGGCGCGCTGCCGGGTGAGGACTTCATCCTCGGAGGCACCGCCCCTCGGAAGATAGAGCTGGTCGTTGACCTTCGCCGCCTCGCCGCGCAGCTCGAGCGAGAGGCCGCGGGAGAGGCGGATGTTCGTCCGGCCGTTGAAGGCGAGGCTGAAGCGATTGTCCGCCATCAGGAAGCGGTTGTACCGGAGCGCGGCGTCGATGGAGCCCCACGGCTGTCGCGACTCCCCGGCGATCATCAGGCGGGTGAGGGGGAGCTGCTCTCGGGTGCGACCATAGATGGTCTCCTCGATGTAGGTGTAGTCGCGGGCGCCGATGCCGAGCGCCACGACCAGCTGCCGGCTCGTGGCCTCCGACCAGGGAAAGAGGTTGTACTCCGCCGAGATGTCCGCCAGTTGGTAGAGATCGATGTTCCGGAACTCGGAGTAGCCCGCCCCGATGCTCGAGCCGACCGACCAGTGCTCCGTGACGCTCTTGACCACGCGGGTGATTGCATCACCGTTGCGGCGGATGTACTCGCGCGAGGTGGTGTCGGAGACCTTGAAGCGGTTGAAGCGATACTCGTTCTGGAGGTAGAAGATGACTTTCCAGTCCTCGGTGATCCGCGAGGCGGTGACGTTCCCGGTGACCTCGTAGTTGCTGGCGCGGCTCTCCGCGCCGCCGCCGCCGTTGAGTCGGGTGCGATACACCCAGAGGTTCCACGGATCCTGCACGTCGCTCATCCGCGGTGCGGCCGGGGCATTGGCTGGCGCGTCGTAGTGCACGCTGAAGCGTTCCTGCCCGGGGAGCCGGGTGACGTAGGTGACGAGTCCGAGCTTGAAGAGTCGGGCAAGCTCGCGCCGTCTCACATCGTCAGTGGTGTTGGGGGGGAGGGTCGTGACGAGTGTGTCTGCACGGCCTTCGAAGCGACGATGCCCGTAGAGCGTCACCGTGTACTCACCGCCCCCGGAGGCGGTGCCGAGGCGCGTCACGAGGAGGTGGGCGTCGGCGTCGAGGCGGTCCTGGGTCCAGAGGACGAAAGGGAGCTCGGTGATGAAGAAGTTCCGGTCGCAGCCGAACGTCTGGCAGTCGAGGAAGACCCGGACGCGGGTATCGACGATACCCTGGGCCATGCTGGAGCGGACGGATGGGGACAACAGGAGCAGGACCGCGGCCAAGATGGCGCGGCGCAGGAGGCGGGGCATGGGGATCACGGGAGAGGTACGCGCGGCGGGGGTGAGACGCTGACCGCCCGCGAAGGATAACCCGGTCATCCCCTGTGGACCGTGCCGCGAGGCCTCGGCGTCGGCCGGCTCAGCGGTGTCGACGCAGACCGAGCGTGAGCAGGCGCTGCAGCAACTCGGGATATGGGATCCCGGCGTGTGCGGCCGCCTCGGCGAACTCCTCGCCGCGGGCGATGTCGGGATTGGGATTCGCCTCGAGGAACCAGGCGCGTCCCTCCGCATCGAGCCGGAAATCGAGTCGCGCGTAGCCGCTCAACTCGAGGATCCGATAGATCCGCTTGGCGTCGCGGAGGAGTCGGTCGGTCACTTCTGTCGGCAAATCGGTGGCCGGGCGGATCGCCACCTTGTGCCGGGATTGGTACGCCGGGTCGTGCTTGAGGCGCTCGGTCGCGATCAGGGGCTCGCCGGGGGTCGTCGGGCGCGCGGTGAGCTCCCACGGCGCGAAGGTGCGGATGCGGTCGTCGCCGAGGATGCTCACGTAGAGCTCCCGACCGTCCACGAAGCATTCCGCGATGGCATCGGTGCGGACCCGCTCGTGGATGAATCGCACCCGGGCCGCCAGCTCGTCCTCGTCGGCCACCACGGACGCCTTCGAGATCCCCAGTGACGCGTCGGCGGTGAGCGACTTCACGATGAGCGGGAACGCGAGGGCGCGCGGCCGCCGCGCGGTCCGCCCCCGCGGGAAGACCGCAAAGTCCGGGACCCGGAGGCGATGATAGGTGAGGAGCTTCTTCGCGAGCGCCTTTCCCCGGGCGAGCACGAGCCCGCGCGGGTTGCAGCCGGTGTAGGGCACCTGCAGCAGCTCGAGCAGGCTGACCACGTTGTGGTCGTACATCGTCTCCCCGTGGAACTCCTCGAGGAGGTTGAAGACGATGTCGGGGGCGAAGGTCGCCACAGCGTCGCGGATCGGCCCGAGGTCCCACTGCACACCGAGGACGTGCACCTCGTGGCCGAGGGCGCGCAGCCCGTCGCGAACGTCAGCCTCGGTCTTGATCTCGAAGCCGTGACGGGAGGTGCGTGCGATCGTGCCCTCGGGGGGCACCAGGTCGGGGTGCGTGAGGAGAAGGACGCGGAGGCGCTTCATCGACGCCTCCGTCGTGGAGGTGTCCTCACCCCCGCACCGCCCGCACGACCGCCTCCGCCGTGATGCCGTACTCCCGGTAGAGCGTCGGCGCCGGCGCGCTCGCGCCGAAGGTCGAGATGCCGATGATCGTGCCGGTGTCGCCGACCCAGCGGTACCAGCTCATCGGATGCGCGGCCTCGATCGCCACCCGCCGGATCCCGGCGGGGAGCACCGACGCCTGATACGCCGCGTCCTGCGCCGCGAAGAGCTCCATCGAGCACATCGAGACAACGCGCGTGGGGATGCCGCCGGCCGCGAGTTCGGTCTGCGCCTGCAGCGCGATCTCCACCTCGGAGCCGCTCGCGAGAATCACCGCCGTCGGCGTCGACCCCGTCGGGGCGTCCTTGAGCACGTAGGCCCCCTTGGTCGCATCGATCGCCGGCGCGTGCGTGGTCCGGTCCACGCAGGAGAGCTTCTGCCGCGTGAGGATGATCGCGCTCGGCCCATCACGATGCATCAGTGCGATGCGCCACGCCTCGGCCACCTCGTTCGCGTCCGCGGGCCGGAGGACAAGGAGGTTCGGGATGCAGCGCAGCGAGGTCAGATGCTCGATCGGCTGGTGGGTCGGGCCGTCCTCGCCGAGGCCGATGGAGTCGTGCGTGAAGACGTAGATCACCCGCTGCTTCATCAGGGCGGCGAGTCGGATCGCCGGCCGCATGTAATCGGCGAAGACGAGGAAGGTGCCGCCGTACGGGATCACGCCGCCGTGCAGCGCCATCCCGTTCATGATCGCGCCCATCCCGTGCTCGCGGATGCCGTACCGGAAGTTCCGCCCGGTGCGATCCTCGGCCGAGAAGAGGGCGCTCCCCTTCACGTCGGTGAGGTTGGAGCCGGTGAGGTCGGCGGACCCGCCGAGCAGCTCAGGGAGCGCCGGGGCGATCGCGTTGAGCACGGTGCCGCTCGCCGCGCGGCTCGCGACGTTCCCGCTCGTGGCGTCGAACTTCGGCAGTGTCTTCTCCCACCCGGTGGGGAGGTCGCCGTGCCAGCGACGCCCGAGCTCCTTGGCCGCGACGGGCTGCGCCTTCGTGAAGGCCATGAAGCGGTCCATCCACGCCTTCTGCAGCGTGACGCCGCGCGACTTCGCCTCGCGCCAGTGGGTGAGTGCCTCCTCCGGCACGTGGAACGGCTCGGTGCTCGGCCACCCATAGGCCTGCTTGGTGAGCGCGATCTCCTCCTTCCCGAGTGGCTCGCCGTGCGCCTTCGCGGTGTCGGCGCGGTTGGGGGAGCCGTACCCGATGATCGTCTTGGTACAGATGAGCGTCGGACGTGCGGTGTCCGCCTTGGCCTCGGCAATCACGCGGTCGATCGCCTCCTGGTCGTTCACGTCGGCGAGGTGCAGCACCTGCCAGCCGTAGGCGGCGAATCGGGCCGCGACGTCGTCGCTCGACGCGAGCGAGACACGGCCGTCGATCGTGATGTTGTTGTCGTCCCAGAAACCGATAAGCTTGCCGAGCCGTTGATGGCCCGCAAAGGAGGCGGCCTCGTGCGAGATGCCTTCCATCAGGCAGCCGTCACCGGCGATGAACCAGGTGTAGTGGTCGATCGGCGTGTGGCCGTCGCGGTTGAAGGTCGCGGCGAGCTGCGCTTCGGCGACGGCCATCCCGACCGCGTTGCCGATGCCCTGTCCGAGCGGCCCCGTGGTGGTCTCGACGCCGGCGGTGTGCCCGACCTCGGGATGGCCGGGCGTCTTCGAGCCCCACTGCCGGAACGCCTTCAGGTCGTCGAGCGTGAGGTCGTAGCCGCTCAGGTAGAGCGTCGAGTAGAGGAGCATCGACGCGTGGCCCGCGGAGAGGACGACGCGGTCGCGGTCGGGCCAGTGCGGGTCGGCCGGGTTGTGCTTCACGTGCCGCGTGTAGAGCGCGTACGCGAGCGGGGCGAGCGCCATCGGCGTCCCAGGATGGCCGGACTCGGCCTGCTGCACCGCGTCCATCGAGAGGGTGCGGACGGTGTCGATCGCAAGCGTGACGGCAGAGGAGGCAGGCATAGTCGGGAAGCGATGGAGAAGGAGCGGGTCGGGGTCGAGCGTCGGGCGAGCGTCAGGCGAGCGTCAGACGAGGGTCGTGCGTCGGCGGGCCAGCAGCCGCTCTGCGATGAGCGTCACCACCGCCATGATGGTTTCCTGCGGGTTGACGCCGGGGGCGGTGGGGAGGAGGGAGCCATCGGCGACGAAGACGCCGGGGGCGTCCCAGACCTCGCCGTGGGGATCGACCCCGCTGGTGCGGCGGTCGGCGCCGAGCCGAGCGGTGCCGTTCACGTGGGCGGAGAAGAGGGCCAGTTGGTTGGCGCCGAACGGCCGACCGCGCAGACGGTCGACCTCGCCGGGGTGACGCAGAAGCACCGACGGCGAGTGGCCGGACTGGACCTCGCGGGCGCCGGCGGCGAAGTGGAGACGCGCCGCCGCGACCATCCCCGTCTCGAGGTGCCGCGCGTCGGCGGCGCTGAGCGCGTAGCGGATGGAGAGCGATCCATCGCGACGGACGCGCACATCGCCATCCGACTGTCCGCGGCGCGCACCATCGCGCGCGAGGATGACGAGCGCCGAGAGGTGGTTGAAGCCGAGCATCATCTCGCGATGGGCAGCCCCGAAGCCGGGCGCGGCCGGCGCGCCGATGCCGGGATGGAGCGGTGGCGACTCGATCCAGACACCGTAGCCGTGCGCGTCGAGGCGGTGGAACTCGTCGCACATCGAACTCATCGGGATTCCACCCGCGCCGTAGATCTCCCGGTCGTAGCGGCCGAAGATCCCTGTGGTCGGATGCAGGCGCAGGAAACGGCCCGTGCCGCCCCCTCCCATCCGAGAGCGCTGCAACAGCGCCGGTGTCTCGATGGCGCCTCCCGCGACGATGACAATCGGGGCGATGGCCGTGCCGGCGTGGCCCGTGGTCGTCTCGGTGAAGTGGACACGCTTGGTCGGAAAGCGGCCGCCGCGTTCCGCGAGTTCGATGCGTGCGACGCGCGCGTGCGGGAGGATCCGCGCGCCGGCCGCGTGCGCGCGCGGGAGGTAGGTCTGCAGCCCGCCCTGCTTGGCGCCGGTGCGACACCCGGCGCCGCAGAACCCGGTGCGCACGCAGTCCTTGGCGTTGATCGCGACCGCGCGGGCTGACCAGCCGAGCGTCGCCGCGCCGTCGAGGATGACGCGGTTCGCCGGGGAGTGCGCGTCGTCCGGAACGACGCGCGCGTGAACCTCGGACTCGATTCGGTCGAAATAGGGCGCCAGTTCGGTGGCCCCCATCCCCTCGGTACCGTGGTCGGTACGCCACTCATCGAGCACCCAGTCGGGGGTGCGGAGCATCACCATCCAATTGATGTTCGTTCCGCCCCCGACGCCGACGCCCTGCACGATCGAGAGGCCGACGTCGTCGGTGGTACGCTGCGCGCCGTCGGCGTAGAGGTCACGGAGCGCGTCGGCATCGTGCTCGGCGAAGTCACGACCGTCGCGGAGCGCTCCCGCCTCGAGGATGAGGACGTCGAGCCCCGCCTCGGCGAGGCGCGCCGCCATCACCGCGCCGCCCGCACCGGTGCCGATCACGATCGCATCCGCGCGGAGGACGCTGCCATCGAGGGCGAGGGGGGCGATCGTCGTCCGGAAGGGCGGGGGATGGTGCGCGCTCGCGGGGTCGGCATGGCGACGCACCGGCTCGGCGTCGGACGGGATCCCGTCGAGGGCGCCCTCCCAGCCCACCGCAGGGGGCCGGAGGTGATAGGGCCCGCGGTACCCGATCTCGCGTTGCGCCTCGGGGGTGAGGTACTCGGTGAGGATCACGAGGCGCCGGACCGCCTGCGCAATGCTCCGAAACGTCCCGACGGAGGAGCTCAGCCAGCTCGTGAGGTGGTGGTCCTGCGCGTCATCGCCCTGGTCGGCGAAGGGGCGCGGGA
This sequence comes from Gemmatimonadaceae bacterium, assembly GCA_049428925.1. Taxonomy (GTDB): domain Bacteria; phylum Gemmatimonadota; class Gemmatimonadetes; order Gemmatimonadales; family Gemmatimonadaceae; genus Pseudogemmatithrix. Next base: position 7,241 of record JBMTAR010000045.1, on the reverse strand, counting down.
GGAGGCCGACGGTGAGCGCGCTTGCCCGTGCGCCGAGCACGGTGAGGGCGATGCCGACCTCGCCGCGCTGCCGGGGCGCGAGGGCGGCGATCCGGGCGACGAGCGCGTCGACGAGTCGCGCTCCGCGGCCTCCGTCCTCGAAGGCGTGTGGGACGATGCGACGCGCGGCGGCGGCGAGGGTCCGGCGCTGGGCGGCGGTCAGGGCGGCCACGGGCGTCGAGGGCACGCGGGAAAGAAAGCGGTCCCCGTCGACGGCGTCCACCGCGGGGGGCATACTTCGTGATGATGACGTCCGGGCCCTCCCACCTCCTCCCTGCGGATCTCGCCGAGTGCCTGACGGCGTTTGCGCTCGGGATGCAGAAGGCGGCGGCCCACCCGGACGGGCATCCCGTCCTTGAGGGGGTCGTGGCGGAGCTTGAGGCGCGGCTCGCGGGAATCCACGCAGGCCGTCCTTCATTGACAATCGGCGTCGCCCCGCACCAGCTCCTCATCGATGGGGTCTCGACCGACCCAAACCAGCCCGTGCTGCGGGAGCTCGCGGGTCGGTTGCACGCGCACGCGCTGGGCGGCGTGATGTTGACCCGCGGCGTCACCGCGGCGGAGCTGGCTCACCTGCTCGGGCTGCTCGCCACGGAGGCGGGGACGCTCCCGATACCGATCGGCCTCGAGGGGCCGGAGCTCCTCGCCCAATGGCCCGCCATCCGTCTCTTCCCGGTGAGCACCACGGTCGTCGCGCTCCCGGACGATGTGGAGGCGCCCGTCACCGGGGATGCCGCCGCCCAGCGAGCGGCTACGCTCTGGCTCGGCCTCGCGCGCGCCGTCCTTCCGCGCGAGGTGTCGCGCGCGCTCGAATCGGCCGATGATGCGGCCGCCGACCCCGCGGCCGTGGCGGCGGCGATCGAGGCGCAGTCGACCGATGCGACCTACGACCAGTCGGTGCAGGGCTACCTCGCGCAGGGCATCGAGGTGCTTGCGACGGAGCGGGGGGCGGCGATCGGCTCGCTGCGGCGGCGCATCGCCGCGCTGCTCACCGCGCTCCATCCGGACGCGCTCGTGCGGGTGGTCTCGGCGCAGGTGGATCGGTCGGCGCGTCGTCGCCTCCTCGAGCTGGGGGTGACGGGGGTGCCTGCGGCGGCGCTGCGACGCCTCCTCGAGGCGGTGGCACGGGCGGGTGGCGAGCCCCTCTCGCCGATGCTCGTGCGCCTGCTCGACGGCTTCGTGGCGCACGCCGAGCGGCCGGAGGTGGCGCTGCGCTCGAGCGCGGACCTCGCGTTGCGTGAGACGGTGCTCGCCGTGGTGCGGGGATGGCCCACGGTGGAGCGTGTCAATCGAGGGCATCGGGCACTCGACGCTGGACGTCGACGTCGCAGCGCCGTCTTCCGTGTCGTCGACAGCCCGGCGGCGGTCGAGGCGGAACGGCTCTTCGCGATTGCGGTGGCGACGGGGGTGCTGAACGCGTCCACCTGGCGACAGCTCGAGACGGTGGCGCGCACCGGGGATCCGTCCGCCCTGGTGACGCTACTCGATGGGGCGCCGGCCGGAATGGTGCGCGATGCGCTCTGGGCGCAGGTCGCCACACCGGACCGGGTGCGGGAGTGGCTCGCGCGGACCCCCGTGCCCGCAGCGGCGGTCGGGGTGCTCGTCGAGCGGCTCGGCGTCGCGGCGATCCCGGTGCTCCTCGACGCGCTCGATGAGCGTCCGGCGCTCGTCGGTGCGCTCGTCGGGCCGTGGCTCGCGGCGCTTGGCGAATCCGCGCGCCCTGCCCTCCAGGAGCGCCTCCTCGGGGCGGAGCCGACGGTGCGCGCGCAGCTGCTGCCGCTTCTCCCGGCCCCGGCCGAGGTGGTCGCGTGAACGAGGTCGTCCGGTTCCTCACCGCCTTCACGCAGGCGCTGACGCAGATGATGCGGCTCGACGCGCGTGATCCGGCGCGTCGCCGGGCCATCGACACGGCGTACGGGTTCCTTCTGCTGTTGCACGAGACGCAGGCGCGGCTGCGGTTCACCTTCGCCGGTCCGCATGTCCGATTCGGCGAGGTGCCAGTCCGTGAGCTCCCCGAGTGGGAGTGGGCGCCGCGGCTCACCGAGGCGGGGGTGCACTGGTTCGAGGCCGACCGTGGGGCGCGGCCGGCGGAGTTCGAGGAGCTGCTGACGGCGATCGTGATGCGGATGACCTTCCTCTTCGGCGAGGTCTCAACCGACCCCACGCGCGTCGGCGCGTCGCTCCGGTTCGGCGTGCTGGACGAGATCCCCGGCGAGGCGCTCGCGCCGGTCTCGACTGCGGTGACATATCCGTTGCACGAGGAGGTCGCGGCGGTGGGGTGGGCATTCGATGCGGCGACCATCGGCACCCCGCTCCCTGTCGCGGAACTGGAGGTCGTCGTCCGCTCGCTGGGGGTGGCTCTCCACGCGGATGCGACGCGACAGATCCCCGTACTCGCGGCGGGCGAGACCATCTCGGCGTCGGTGGCGCACGCGCTCAACACCGCAGGCCTCACGATGGCGCTCGCCGAATGGATGGCTCTGTCGGCGAAGGAGGTGCGCGCCCTCGGGTTCGCGGCGCTCCTGCACGACATTGGGATGGCCTCGGTGCCGGCGGACCTGCTGGCGACGCCAGGGCCGCTCGACGCCGAGGCGCGCACGCGGGTGTGCCGGCATCCGCACGATGGGGCGCGTTACCTCGCAGCGGTCGACCGCGATCTCGACCTCGCCGTCACGGTCGCCTATGAGCATCATCGGCGGGTCGATGGTGGGGGCTATCCCGAAGGCCCACGGCTCGGCCAACCGCATCGCGCCAGCCAGATCGTGCAGGTCTGTTCGGTGTATGACGCGATGCGTGCGCCCCGGCCGCATCGACCGGCGCTCGACGCGACCGCGGCGCTCACCGCAATCGAGATGGGGGCGGGGACCGCGTATGATGCAACTGTCACCGGCGCCTTCGTCGCGATGTGGCGCACTGCCGACCTCCGCCTCGTCGCGGCTGACGCCGCGCTCGACCTTTCCCTGATGGCTGGCCTCACTGCGACGCGATGACCGATCCCCTCCGCTCCCATCTCGACGACCCCGAGCTGCTGCGCCGGGCTATCGCGCTCCTGCGCGTCGCTGTCTATGTGGCGTCGCCACGCGGCGACATCCTCGACGCGAATCCCGCCTTCCTCCGTCTGCTCGGCGTTCGCAGCCTCGACGACCTCCGCACCTACGGCGTGCATGAGATGATCGTCGACCCCGAGGTCTTCCAGGCCGTCCGCGAGGCGGTGGATCGGGACGGCGCGGTGAGCAACTGGGAGCTCCATCTCATCCGCCCCGACGGTGGTCTCCTCACGGTGCTTGAGAGCTGCCATCGGTTGGTCGGGGCTGACGGCGAGGTCCGGTATCTCGGTACGATGGTCGACATCACGGCGCGTAAGGTCGAGGAGGACGCCCTCCGCGCGGACAGCCTGCGCGATCCCCTGACTGGGTGCTTCAACCGCCGCCATCTCACGGCGACGGGCGAACTGTGCGAGGCGACAGAGACGACCTGGGGCTGCCTCTACGTCGACGTCGACCGATTCAAGCAGTTCAACGACGAGCACGGTCATCAGATGGGGGACAACGTCCTCATCCGCATGAGTCGCTTCCTGATGCGTCAGGTGCGTGCCGAGGAGCCGGTGTTCCGTGTGGGTGGCGACGAGTTTGTCGTGCTGCTGCGCGGTGCCACGCGCGAGCAGACCGAGCGGGTCGCGACCCGTCTGCGCGATGTCGCCCTCCGCACCGCGCCGGTCCCCTTCTCGCTCGGCTGGGCCGCGCGCGAGGGGGCGGAGACCGTGGCCCAGACGATCCATCGGGCCGACCGCCACCTCCTCGCCGTGAAGGTGGAATCCCGTGGCGCCGAGCGCGGGTCAGCGCCGTTGCCCGAGTTGTCGTAGAATCCTCCGGTCATTTCTTCATCCCCTCTCAGGAGATTCCGTCCGTGTCCCTCCGTCTCCCTGCTGCCCGTCTGCGCGGGCTCTGGTGCGCGATGGTGTTTGGCGTCGTGTCGCTCGACGCCCAGGTTCCGTCTGCGGCGCTCACCGCGGTCCGCTGGCGTGAGCTCGGCCCCGCGCGTGGTGGTCGTTCCGTCGCCGTCGCCGGCTCGACCAATCGGCCCCTCGAGTACTGGATGGGGACCACCGGCGGCGGGGTCTGGAAGACGACCGACGGCGGCGTGAACTGGCAGCCGATGACCGACCGGTACTTCGGCGGCACGATCGGTGCGATCGGCGTCGCCGAGTCGAACCCCGATGTCGTCTACGTGGGTGGCGGCGAGACCGACATCCGCGGCAACACCTCGCACGGCGACGGGCTCTGGAAGACCACCGACGGGGGTCGCACCTGGACCCTGATGGGGCTGAAGGAGACGCGGCACATCGGACGCGTGCGGGTGCATCCGACGAACCCGGACGTCGTGTACGTCGGCGCGCTCGGCCACGCCTTCGGTAATAATCCGGACCGCGGTGTCTTCAAGACGGAGGACGGCGGGAAGAGCTGGAAGAAGATCCTGTATCGCAACGACTCGACGGGCGTCTGGGACCTCATCATGGACCCGAGCGACCCGAACACGCTCTATGCGACGTTCTGGCACGCATATCGTCGCCCGTGGATGCTGAACTCCGGCGGCCCCGGGAGCGGTATCATGAAGACGACGGACGGTGGCGTCACCTGGCGCGAGCTCACGAACAACCCCGGGCTGCCGAAGGGCGTGCTCGGCAAGATCGGGCTCGCCGTCTCGCCGGCAAACCCGCGCCGCGTCTGGGCGCAGATCGAGGCCGATTCCGGCGGCACGTATCGGTCGGATGACGGTGGCGCGACCTGGCAGTTCCTCAACGGGGACCGCAACCTGCGGCAGCGGGCCTGGTACTACTCGCGCCTCGTCGCCGACCCGAAGGACACGAACGTGGTGTATGGCCTGAACGTCTCATTCTTCCGCTCGACGGACGGCGGGAAGACGTGGCGGCAGCAGATCAGCGTGCCGCACGGCGACAACCACGACATGTGGATCGCGCCGAACGACCCGCTCCGGATGATCGAGGGGAACGACGGCGGCGCCAACGTCTCCTTCAACGGCGGCCAGACGTGGAGCGCGCAGGACTTCGCGACCGCGCAGTTCTATCACGTCTCCACGACGAACCACTTCCCGTACAAGGTTTGCGGCGCGCAGCAGGACAACTCGACCCTCTGCGGGCCGAGCCGGCAGGCGGGCGGCATCTCCATCGGCGACTGGGATGACGCGGGCGGCGGTGAATCGGGGTACGTGACCGCCGATCCGACGAACCCGGACATCGTCTATGCCGGCAGCTACTCGGGCTACCTCACGCGCAAGGACATGCGCACGGGGCTTGAGCGGAACATCAACGCGTGGCCGGACAACCCGATGGGATGGTCGTCCGAGGACATCAAGTACAAGTTCCAGTGGACCTTCCCGATCGTGATCTCGATGCACGACCCGAAGGTCCTCTACGCCGGCGGCTCGAGCCTCTTCCGCTCGACGAATCAGGGGCAGTCGTTCGATATCATCTCCCCGCCCCTCGCCCGCAACGATCCGCGCACCCTCGGCCCCTCCGGTGGCCCGATCACGCGCGACCAGACGGGCGTCGAGACGTACGGCACGATCTTCACCCTCGCCGAGTCGTTCCAGAGCAAGGATGTGCTCTGGGTCGGGACGGACGACGGCTATGTGCAGCTCTCGCGGGACGGCGGGCGGACGTGGAAGAACGTGACCCCGCCGGGGATCGGCGACTTCACGCGCATCTCGCTCATCGAGGCGTCGCACTACGCGGAGGGGACGGCGTACCTCGCGGCGAACCGCTTCCAGCTCGACGACTTCCAGCCGCTGCTCTATAAGACGACGGACTACGGTGCGACGTGGACGAAGATCGTCACGGGAATCCCGGCCGATCAGTTCACGCGCGTGATCCGCGAGGATCCGGTCCGCCGCGGTCTCCTCTACGCGGGGACCGAGCGTGGCGCGTACGTCTCGTTCGACGACGGTGCGTCGTGGCAGTCGTTGCAGGGGAACCTGCCGCCGGTGCCGGTGCACGATCTCGTCGTGAAGGAGGGGGATCTCGTGGCCGGCACGCATGGTCGCAGCTTCTGGATCCTCGACGACCTCTCGGCGCTCCGGCAGGTCACGGCCGAGGCGCTCGCGAAGCCGGCGCACCTCTTCGCGCCGCGTGACGCGTATCGAATCGAGTGGGGCGGCGGCTTTGGCGGCGGTGGGATGCGTGGCCCTGGTGCCGCCGCGTCGAACCCGGGCCAGAACCCGCCGACGGGTGTGATCGTGCGCTATCACCTCGCGAGGGCCGACCAGGCGGTGAAGCTCGAGTTCCTCGCCCCCGATGGGAGTGTCATCAAGGCGTACGAGTCGGCGGATTCCGCGACGCTCGCGGCCGAGCGTGCTGCCGCGGCGAACGCCCCGGGTGGCGGTCGCTTCGGTGGTGGCGCAGCGGTGCGGCCCGCGAACGCGGCGGGGATGAACAGCTTCGCGTGGGATATGCGGTACCCTGACGCGAGCACCTTCCGTGGGATGATCCTCTGGGCCGGGGGCACGCGTGGTCCGGTGGCGCCGGCCGGGACGTACACCGTGCGGATGACCGTCGCCGGGCAGGCGCCGCAGACGGCGACGTTCAAGCTCTTGAACGACCCGCGCTCCGAGGCGACCGACGCCGACCTCGTGGCCCAGTTCGAGTTCCTGATGAAGGTGCGCGACAAGACCACCGAGGCGAACGACGCCGTCAAGCAGGTGCGCTGGGTGCGAGGCGAGATGCAGGATCGCCTGACCGCCGCGCCGCGGCTCCGGCGGATGGCGACCGACCTCGACTCCGCGATGTCGCGCATCGAGCGCGAGGTGTACCAGGTGAAGAACCAGAGCGGACAGGATCCGCTCAACTATCCGGTGCGCCTTAACAACCGCATCGCGGGGCTCTCCGGTGTGGCGTCGTCGGGGCCCTACCGTCCCACGGCGCAGGCGGAGCAGGTGCTGACCGAGCTCTCCACCGCGCTCGGGGTACAGCTCACGCGTCTCCAGCGCGTCTTCGACACCGACCTCAAGAAGTTCAATGACGAGCTTCGGAAGCTCGGGCTCGAGCCGATCGTGCCGAAGGCGGAGGAGAAGCCCGTCACGCGCCCGACGGTGACGATGGACGACGCGACGGACGACGCGACGGACGAGGTCGTCCCGCGGTGACAGGTGCCGATAGGTCGGCCGGGTCGGGGGGGGGGGGGGGGGGG
>JBMTAR010000044.1:0-13768 GCA_049428925.1 Gemmatimonadaceae bacterium | reverse complement strand
ACCTGCGCGCCAGCAGCGCCGTGACGAAGGGCTCGAGGCCCCCGGCCATCAGGCTCGCCGGGTCGTGGACGGACAGGCCGATGCGGTGGTCGGTCACCCGCGACTGCGGGAAGTTGTACGTGCGGATCTTCTCCGCGCGGTCGCCGCTGCCGATCTGGCCGCGCCGCACGTCGGCCCGCTCGCGGGCGGCACGCTCCCGCTCGGCCTCGAGCAGGCGCGCCCGCAGGATGGTCAGGGCCTTGTCGCGGTTCTGGTGCTGGGACTTCTCGTCCTGGCAGGACACGACGATGCCGGTCGGCAGGTGCGTGACCCGGACCGCCGAGTCGGTGGTGTTCACGCTCTGGCCGCCAGGGCCCGACGAGCGGAAGACGTCGATGCGGAGGTCCTTGTCCTCGATCGTGAGATCGATTTCCTCGGCCTCGGGGAGGACGGCGACGGTGGCGGCGGAGGTGTGGATGCGCCCGGCGGCCTCAGTGGCGGGGACGCGCTGCACGCGATGCACGCCGGACTCGTAGCGCAGGTCGCCGAAGGCGCCGGGCCCGCTGACCTTGAAGATCGCCTCCTTCAGGCCGCCGAGGGTGCCGTCGGAGAGGGAGATTGTCTCGATGCGCCAGCCACCATGGCGCTCGATGTACCGCGCGTACATCCGGTGGAGGTCCGCGGCGAAGAGCGCGGCCTCATCCCCGCCGGTGCCGGCGCGGATTTCGACGATGGCGTTGCGGTCGTGTAGCGGGTCTGGCGGAATGAGGAGGGGCTTGAGCGCCTCCTCGGTCTCGGCGATGGCCACGCCGAGCCGCTCGACCTCCCGGCGCGCCTCGGCGGCGAGCTCGGGGTCCTCAAACGACGCGAGCTCGCGCGCCTGCGCGAGCTCGGTCTCCATCCGCTCCAGCTCCCCGGCGCGCTCGACGACTTGGCCGAGGCGCTGATGCTCCCGACCGAGCGACGCCATCAGCTTGGCGTCACGAACGGTCTTGGGATCGAGGAGGTCGCGCTCGACCTCGGCGGCGCGCCGGAGCGCGTCGGCGAGACGGTCGCGGAGGCTCAGGCGCTGGCCTTGCCGTACTTCTGGCGGAAGCGCTCGACGCGGCCAGCCGTGTCGATCAGCTTCTGCTTGCCCGTGAAGAACGGGTGGCAGGCGGCGCAGAGGTCAGTATGGATCTCCGCATGCGTCGACCGCGTCTGGAACGTGTTGCCGCAGGCGCAGATGACGGTGGCGGTCGCGTAGGTCGGATGGATCTCGGGCTTCATCGCGGGACGTCCTGTGCTGGAAGAAGGATCCTCTGGTTCGGGCGTGGTCGAACCGAGCCCAGAAGTGTAACCGCCGGACCCCGTAACGTGCAAGCCGACAAGGGGTTGGAGGTTTGACACTCCCGAGATGCGACCATATGTTCGCGCCGTCCCCCCTCCCATCCCCACCCGCGAGATGTCCTCCACCGCCGAGTTCCTGGCCAGCGTTCCGCTCTTCCGTGACCTGGATGCGACGGAGACCGCCCGGTTCGCCCAGCTCGTTCGCGAGAAGGGGTACCCCCGGGGCAGCGTGATTGTCTTCGAGGACGACCCCGGGGACGCCTTTTTCGTGGTCCGGCAGGGGCGGGTGAAGGTCGTCCTGATCGCCCCGGACGGGCGCGAGGTCATCCTCGGGCTCCTCGGGGTCGGCGAGCATTTCGGCGAGCTCGCTCTCATCGATGACCAGCCCCGCTCCGCGCATGTCGTGGCGATGGAAGACGCCCAGCTCCTGGTGCTGCGTCGCGAGGATTTCCGGCGCCGGGTCGAGGAAAATCCGGCGGTCGCGTGGGCCCTCCTGCAGGAGCTCTCCCGCCGACTCCGGCGCGCGGACGAGAAGATCGGGGCACTCGTCCTGCTCGATGTGCCAGGGCGCATCGCACACCTTCTGCTCGAGGCCGCCGTCGAGGCCGGGGACGCCCTGATCGAGAAGCCCCTGACGCATCAAACCATCGCGCACCTCATCGGGGCCAGCCGTGAGACCGTCTCGCGCGCCCTCCGGGAGTTCGTCGAATCCGGGTGGATCGCGACCGAGCGCCGAAGGATTCGGCTCGTCGACCGGGGCGCGCTTGAGCGACGCGCGCAGCAACGGGCCTGAGTACGCAGCCGACGCGATGTGACAGGGGTCACATCACCGACGCGCGCGGTCGCCTTTCGCCCCGTAGGGCTCGAGGCCCATCTTTAATCGTATGAGACGAGGCTCGTGACCTTTACCATCCGCTTTTGGGGCACGCGGGGATCGATCCCGACGCCCGGCCCGCACACCGTGCGGTACGGCGGGAACACGTCCTGCGTCGAGCTCCGGACGGCCGAGGGGTGGCCAATCATCCTCGACGCCGGGACGGGCATCCGCGAACTCGGGCGTGCGCTCGTCGACGAGGCGGCCGGCGCCAGCATCGCGGGGGACATCTTCCTCACCCACGCGCACTGGGACCACATCCAGGGGCTCCCGTTCTTCGCGCCGATCTTCGGCCGCGGGCATCGGTTCACCATCTGGGGGTCGGCGGCGATGGAACGTCGCGTCGATGAAGTCGTGCGCGACCAGATGTCGCCGGTCGTCTTTCCCGTCTCGTTCGAGCAGCTCGCGGCGGCCATCGACTTCCGACACCTCACCGATGGGACCCGCTCGCCGGGGCACGGGTATGAGGTGACGTCGTTCGCCGTCCAGCATCCAGGCGGGGCACTCGGGTTCCGGATCCACGCACCGGGGGCATCGGATTCGGACGTGGTGTACATCCCGGACAACGAACTCACCGCGCACCCGCAGTATGAACGCGACGCCGACTGGCGCACCCGCCTCGTCGCCTTCGCCTCCGGTGCCTCGGTCCTCATCCACGACGCGATGTACACCACGGCGGAGTACGGCCACCATCACGGATGGGGCCACTCGACGTATGCGGAGGCGGTCGCGCTCGCGCTCGAGGCGGGGGTTCGGACGCTCGTCCTCTTCCATCACGAACCGCGTCGCACGGACGACGCGCTCGATCGCTGCCTGGCCGAGTGCCGGGCGCAGGTGCGGTCGCTGGGCGGGCGGCTCGAGGTGCTCGCCGCGGCCGAAGGTCTCACGTTGGATTCGTCCTCACACCGGAGCCTCTGATGCGCTCGCTGCTCTCCCGCGTCGCCCTTGCGACCGTGCTCACCGTTCCCCTCGCCGCGCAGGAGGATGCGCGGCCGACGCTCGCCGTCCTCCCCTTCGTGAACAGCGCGATTGGCGCCGCGAACGCGGAACTCGCCCCCCTCTCGAAGGGCATCGCGGATCTGTTGCTCACGGACCTCGGCCAGAACCCGGGCATCCGCGTGGTCGAGCGCGAGAACATCCAGCGCCTGCTCGACGAGCAGCGCCTCGGCCAGGACGGGCGGGTCGATGACGCGACCGCCGCGCGGATCGGCAAGTTGCTCGGGGCGAAGCACATGGTGACGGGGGCATTCATCACCGACCGCAGCGGCAAGATGGTCATCACGCTGAAGTCGATTGACAGCGAGACGGGACGCATCACGTGGACGCACCGCGGCGAAGGGAAGACGGAGGAGTTCCTCGACCTCATCGCGAAGGTCAGCTCGGCCGCGAACGCCGGATTGAAGCTGCCGGCGCTCCCGCCGCAGGCGCGCCAGGCGAGCGCCGCGCACGCCGAGACGCAGCGCCGCGTCCCCTTCCAGGCGGTGATGCTCTACTCGCGCGCGCTCAGCGCACAGGATGCGGGCCGCCGCGACGAAGCGATCACGCTGTTCAGCCAGGCCATCGACCGTTTTCCCGACTTCGCGGACGCGAAGGCGGCGCGCGCGCGGCTGCAGGACGGGCGCTGACCCGCCCGCGGCTCACCGATGCGACCCCTCATCCTCCTTCGTGACGGCCGGAGCGTCGGCGCCCTTCCGGGCCTTGACGCGCTGCCGCACGTCGAGGTCCGACGGGTCGCGATCCTCCCGACCGCCGACGGGCTCGATCACGACCGGCCGACGATTCTCCTCGTCGCAGCCGCGGATGTGCGGGGGGTCGCCCCCGAAGGGCTCGAGGCGCTCGCACGCGTGACGGCGCTCATTGGGCTCGGCGACCCGGGCGATGGGGAGCCGCATCCCGACCTCGCGGCTGTCCCGCTCACCAGCTGGATCGCCGCGGAGGCATCTCCCGCCATCGGTCGGACACAGTTGCAGGGGGCACTGCGCCACGCCGCCTCGCTCGTGGCGGCCGCGCGGGCGGAGCGCCTCGAGCGCATCAACGAGCAGGAGCTCATCGACCTCTCATCCGTTGGCGATGCCCTCGCCACGGAGCGCGACCTCGATGCGCTGCTGGGGATGATCGTCGGGCAATCCATCCGGCTCACCGGCGCCGATGCGGCCTCGCTCTACCTCGTCCGTCACGCGGAGGACGGCGACACGCGGGTCCTGCATTTCACCCTCTCCCAGAACCTGACGCTCCCGGACCTCCCGTTGGTGCAGTTCGACATCCCGATCGACCACGCGAGCGTGGCGGGGTATGTCGCCGCGACGGGTGAGGTGCTGAACATTCCCGACGTCTACGAACTCGGCACCGACGTCCCCTACCAACTCAACCGATCGTTCGACGAGCGGTTCGGCTATCGGACAAAATCGATGCTCGTGATCCCGATGAAATCGCATCGGGACCAGACGATCGGCGTCCTGCAGCTCATCAACCGGAAGCGCGACCCCGAGGTGCGGCTCGCGAACCCGCAGATCGCCGAGGCGCAGGTGCTCGCGTTCGACCGCCGGGCGCTCCGCCTGGCGACGGCGCTCGCCGCGCACGCGGCGGTGGCGATCGAGAACAGCTCCCTGTACGAGGACATCGAGCTCCTCCTCGAGGGGTTCGTGACCGCGGCTGTCTCGGCGATTGAATCCCGTGACCCGGCGACGTCGGGTCACTCCCTCCGCGTGGCGAACTTCACCATCCAGCTCGCCGAGGCGGTCGACCGCACCGGGGACGGGCCGTACGCGGACCAGCTCTTCTCCCGGAACCAACTCCGTGAACTCCGCTACGCAGCCCTCCTCCACGACTTCGGGAAGGTCGGGGTCCGCGAGAAGGTGCTGGTGAAACAGAAGAAGCTCTACGGGCACGATCTCGCGATCCTGCGCCAGCGGTTCGAGATGTTGATGCAGCAGGCGGACCTCGAGTTCGAGCGCCACCGCGCGGAGTGGCTCCTGGCGAACGGCCCCAGCGGGTACGCCGACGCCCTCAAGCGGCTCGACGCGACGCGCGCCGGTCGACAGCAGCAGCTGCAGCATTGGCTCGATGTGATCGCGCGGTCGAATGAGCCGACGATCCTCCCCGAGGGCGCCACCGAGGAGCTCGAGGTGATCGGGCAGCAGACGTGGACCGACCGACAGGGGATCGAGCATCCGGTGTTGACCGAGGCCGAGGTGCGCTTCCTCTCGATCGCCCGCGGCAATCTCGACACGCGGGAGCGGCGCGAGATCGAGTCGCACGTCGCCAACACCTACCGCTTCCTCAAGATGATCCCGTGGACACCGGAGCTCTCCGCGGTCCCGGAGATCGCGCAGGGCCACCACGAGAAGCTCGACGGCTCGGGGTACCCGCACGGGGTGCGCGCGGCGGAGATCCCGGTGCAGGCGCGGATGATGACGATCGCGGACATCTACGACGCGCTGACCGCGGCCGACCGTCCCTACAAGCGTGCCGTGACGCCGGAGCGCGCGCTCGATATCCTGCGCGGCGAGGCCGACCGTGGACTACTCGACCAGCACCTCCTCGGCATCTTCATCGGCGCCGGCGTCTTCTCGATGCTGCCGGAGAGTACGGGGTCGTCGCAGCGCCGCTCCTCGGGGCGCTCACGGCCCTCGTTGATTAGCTAGGGGGGCCCCACCCGCCCCCACCGGGCGTCCAGAGCTCTACCAGATCGCCGGGCTGCAGCGTCCGCCGGCACTTGGCCGGCAGCGGCGTGCCGTTCAACCGATTCTCTCCGACCGCGCCGTCGGCTCCGCCCTGAGCCCCACGGGGCGCGCGTGCCCGCCGCTCGGTGAGGAGCGTCACCGTGCAGGGCTCGAGCACGCGATACGCCCGCACGACCCCATCGCCACCGCGATGGGTGCCCGCTCCGCCGGAGCCGCGACGCACCGCGTAGGTCTCGATGCGGATCGGATACGCGCGCTCGAGCGCCTCGATCGGCGTGTTGCGCGTGTTGCTCATCCCCACGTGCACGGCGTCGGGCCCGGGTCCGCGGGTGCTCGCGCCCTGTCCGCCGCCCAACGTCTCGTAGAACGTCCAGCCGGCGCCACCGAAGGTGATGTTGTTCATCGTCCCCTGCCCCTGCGCGGGGACGGCGACGCCGGCATCGGCGAGCGCGGCGAAGAGGAGGTCGGTGAGGCGCTGGCTCATCTCGACGTTCCCGGCCGCCACCGCCGCCGGCGCGCGCGCCGCGATGCAGCAGTCGTCGGGCACGAGGAGATCAATCGGCGCGGCGATGCCGGCGTTCGTCGGTACGTCGTCGTCGAGCAGCGAGCGAAGCACGAAGAGTGCGGCGGCCCGCGTGACCTGGATGGGACAGTTCACGTTCCCGCGCACCATCGGCGACGTCCCGGTGAAGTCGAGCCGGAGCCGGCCATCGCGGATGCTGAGCGCCACCTGCAATGGGACGAGCGCCTCGCCGATTCCATCCCCTTCGAGCACATCCTGCGCGCGCCCGACGGCGCCGTCGAGCGCACGCAGGCGCGCCACCGCCCGCCGCTGGGCGTACGTCACCAGCGCCTCGCCCACCGCGGCGAGCCGAGGCGCACCGACCCGAGCGAGCAGGGCACGCCAGCCCGCGGCACCTGCCGCGCACGCCGCCCGCTGCGCCGCGAGATCACCACGACGCTCGTCGGGCGTGCGCACGTTCGCGAGGATTAACCCCAGCAGCTCGGGATCCGGCACCCCCGCGCGCTCGAGGCGCACCGGCGGCAGCACGAGCCCCTCCTGGACGAGCTCGGTTGCGCCCTGCGGCATCGACCCCGGACTCATCCCGCCGACGTCGGCGTGGTGCGCACGCACGACGGCGAATCCCGCGAGGCGATCGCCGTCGGCGATCGCCTCGATCATCGTGAGGTCGGGGAGATGCGATCCCCCGGCCCACGGGCTGTTGAGCAGGAAGACGTCCCCGGGGCGCGGCCCGGAAGCCTGCACCGCGCGCACCGCCTCCGGGAGGGCACCGAGGTGGACCGGGATATGCGCGGCCTGCGCGATCATCCGCCCCTCCGCGTCGAAGAGCGCACAGGAGGCGTCCCGACGCTCCCGGATGTTCGGCGAAAGCGCACCTCGGATGAGCACGCTCCCCATCTCCTCGGCAATCATCGCAACCGCGGAGGCCCAGACGGCGAGCTCGAGGGCGTCGACGGTCTCGGGCGCGCTCATGCGTCCTCCCGATCGAGGCGCCAGCCGCCGATCGGCAGTGCCGTCGCCTGCCACCCACGACCCACCCAGAGCGTCGCGTCGGGGAGTGCTAGGCTGCGCGGGCCCGTCACGACATCCGCGGTCGCGGGGCCTCCCGCGTCGATGCCTGCGGCGAGATCGACGACCGGGGCGTCCGCATCCCGCGCGAACGTCACCGCCGCGCCGGGCTCGCTCGCGATGTGCCGGAGCGCAACGCACTCCACCGCCTGCGGCAGCGTGAAGCCGTAGCGCAGGGCGTGCGTCTCGGCGAACCGCGCCGCGATGGCCGGCCCGTCCTCGCCGGGCGCGATTGGGACCTCGAGTTCGTGCCCCTGCCCCACGTAGCGCGCCCGGACGCTCCACCGGCGCTCGTTCCCATCGGCGCGCGCGGCGAGCTGCCCACAGGCCGCCGCGATCTCTGCCGCGGTCCAGGCGCTCGCTGCACGGAGGACCGCCATCGCGACCTCCCGACGCTCTGGCGCGATCGCGAGCCCGAGCGCGCTGAGGACGCCGGCGAACGGCGGGACGATGATCGTGCGCATCGCCAGCGCATCGGCGAGGGCACAGGCGTGCAGCGGTCCACCACCGCCGAAGGCGACGAGGGCGCCGTCGCGTGGATCGACCCCGCGCTCCACGCTGACGCGGCGGAGCGCCCGTGCCATCTCGGCGTCGGCAATCGCGAGGATCGCCTCGGCGGTCCGCTCCGTCGTGACACCGAGCCGCGCGGCGAGCGCTGCGATCGCACGGGATGCGGCATCGACGTCGAGAGCGACCGCACCACCGAACCGCTGCGCCGCGATGCGGCCGAGGACGATCTGCGCATCAGTCACCGTCGGTTCCGTCCCGCCGCGACCGAAGGCGACGGGCCCCGGACGGGCCCCCGCGCTCCGCGGCCCGACGCGCAGCGCGCCGCCATCGTCGATCCAGGCGATGCTCCCGCCGCCAGCCGAGACGGTGTCGACGAGCACACGCGGCAACGCGATCGGAACGCCAGCAACGACGCCGCCGGGCTCCACGAGTGGCTCGCCGTCGAGGATGAGCCCCGCGTCGGCGCTGGTGCCGCCGATATCGATGGTGAGGGCCTCACGTCGCCCGAGTGCACGGAGCACCGCCGCGGCGCCGACGACGCCCCCCGCCGGCCCGGAGAGCGCGAGGGATGCCGCCTGTCGCGCGGCGTCGGCCGCGGGACGCATCCCACCGCCCGAGGTCATCACCGCGGGGGCCGGCCGCCCACTCGCGCGCAGGCGCGCCGACAACCCTTCGAGGTAGCGCATGACCCGCGGGCGCGCGTACCCCTCGGCGACCGCCGTCGCGGTGCGCTCATACTCGCGGATCTCGGGGAGCACGTCCGCCGAGGTGACGACCTCGAGCCCCGGCCGTGCCGCGCGGAGGGCGGCCGCGAGCGCCTGCTCGTGCACATCGTCGGCGTACGCGTGGAGGAGCGAGACCACGACGATCTCGGGCTCGCGCGCGAGCACCGCACGCACGACCGACGCGATGCCATCCTCGGTCAGGGGCCGGAGGACGCCGTCTGGGGCGCGGCGCTCCGGTACCGGAACCACATCCTCAGGGGAGACGAGCGGCGCGGAGTGCTGTGCGGCGAGGTCGTAGAGCGAGGCTCGATCCTGCCGGCGCAGCTCGAGGAGGTCGGTGGCGCCCGCCGTGGCACAGAGCACCACTCGTGCGCCCGTCCGCTCCAGAAGGAGGTTTGTGACGACCGTCGTCCCGTGGACCAGGCGCACCACCGGGATCGCCGCGTCAGGGAGCGCGTCGAGCACGCCCACGACGCCGATTCCCTGATCCTCCGGTGTCGAGAGGACCTTCGCGGCCACGATGCGGCCGTCGGGGGCGATCGCGACGCCGTCGGTGAAGGTGCCCCCGACGTCGACGCCGGCGCCGCGGCCGGTGACGGTCATCACGGACGCGCCGGGGGCGCGACGGCGTGCCGCCAGACCACGAGCGCCATCGCGAGGTTCGCCGCGGCGAAGAGCATCAGTGGTCCAGCGAGGCGTTGCGTGACGAGTGGCGCGAGCGCGAGGGCGAGCGCGGTCTGACCCGCGAGGGCCACGGTCCCCCACCGCACCCATCGACCGGCCTCCCCGCGCCAGACGCCACGCGCGGCGGGCCAGGCGAGCACCAGAGCGACCGGTGACGCGAGGAGCAGCGTGAGATTGCGGTACCAGAAGACGTGCGCGGAGCCAAGCCACATCGCGAGCAGGATGAGGCCGACGAGACCGGTCACCGTGCACCACAGCCCGACCGCGACGGCGGCGACCCCGCGACGCCGCTGCCGCGCCGCGACCGAGACGGGGACGAGGAGAAGGAACCAGACGGCGGCGAGCGGCCCCATCGGCCCGAGCGCGAGCCCCTGCGCCGTCGACGCCTCGGGCGCACGCCGCGCCGTGTAGAGGGTGCGCTCGAGACGGACCAGCGGGACGGCGGTGCCGGTCGCATCCGGACGGCGCACCTCCCGGAGGAAGTCCCGCAGGCGCATCGGGACGTACATCGCCTCCCACGCGGTCATCGGCCGGTCCGCGCGCGGTCCGAGCGCGACATCAATCCCGGCCTGCGACCATCGGTCCGGGGTCGCGAGCCGCACGGCCTCGCTCCGATACGTCCACTCGGTGGTGATCGGCTGGAATCGGCGCGCCAGCGCCCCGCCGAGCACCGCATCGATCGCATCACGCACCCGCGTGGAGCAGTTGTCGCGGAAGTAGTCGTAGCGATAGTAGCGCCGCGCCGGCGTCGCGTTCTCGGCGACCATTCGTGCGAGCATCTCCGCCTCGGCCGGGGCGAGGGCGAGCACCTGCTCGATGGATTCCCGGTCCTGTGCCGCGTAGACCTGGAGGAGCCACGACGTCGGGAAGGCCTCGACCCAGTAGCGCGTCTCGCCCGAGAGGAACCGCGCGAGGAACCGCGGTTCCTCGAACGAGAACATCCCCCAGTTGTAGGCGAGATCCGCGCCCGTGAGGAAGTCACGGACCCGGAGCGCATTGTGTCCGAATCGCTCGAAGATCGCATTGCCTGGCCCGAAGGTCAGGACCGAGATCTGGTACCGCGGTGGGGCATCTTCGGCGAGCGTCGCGACCGGCGTCGCGACCGGCGTCGCGACCGGCGTCGTGACCGGCGTCGTGACCGGCGTCGCGACGGGTGAGACGGGCGCGGGCTGCGCGCCGAGCGCGCCGAGCGCGGCGGTGACCGGCGCCCCACCGGCGACGATCACGGCGAGGGTGAGGGCGAGGCCGCGTGTGAGCGGGCGTCCGCTCACCCGCGCCACTCCGTGCCGCGGTCCGCCGACGCGTAGATGAGATCGATCAGTTTGTGCAGGCGCACCTGGTCCGCCGGCGGTTCGGCGACGACCTGCCCGCGCACCGCGGCAACGAAGTGCGCGAGCGCGGCGCGATGCGACTGCACGGTCGCGGAGTCGCGCGTCGCGGCGCCAGAGGGAGAGGCGTCGACGATGCGGCCCCGCACCTCACGCGCCACGCGAAGCGGCGCCATCCGGGCCGAGCCCGTCGACCCCAGCAGCTCGAACCACCACCGCTCCTCGGTCCCCACGTAGGCGCTCTGCAGGTCGAGCGTGACGGTGAACCCGCCCTTGCACTCGATCAGCACGACCGCGGCCTCCTCGACCGCATTCGCCCCGCGGCCCCGTTGCAGCGTGACGGCGATGCGTTCGACGCGGGGGAAATCGGTGAACCATCCGGCGAGGTCGAGGAGCGGGAGCCCGAGCTCGAGGAGTGCCCCGCCCCCGGCCTCGTCGCGCCGATGGCGCCACGGTGCGAGCGTCGCCCGATGGCGATACACACCGGCGCGGACGCCTCGGATCGCCCCCAGGTCCCCCTTCCGGACGACGGCATCGAGCGCCTGCGCGTCCGCCCGGAACCGCTCGGTGTTGGCGACCATCAGCACGCGCCCGGCCTTCGCAGCCGCGGCGAGCACACGCTCGACGCCACGCGCCTGCAGGGCCACCGGCCGCTCGCAGAGGACGTGCCGGCCCGCTCGGAGGGCGGACAGCACGTGCACCTCGTGCAGGTGGTTCGGCGTGCAGACGATCACGGCATCGAGGGTCGGCAGGTCGAGCAGCTCGTCGACATCCTCGCAGACATCTCGGACGCCGTACCGCGTGGCGAGCATGCGCGCCTTGCCGAGGTCGTTGTCGCAGAGGGCCGCGATCTGCACGCCGCGCATCGCGGCGAGGAGCGGGAGGTGCTGGGTCTGGGCGATAGCGCCCAGACCCAGCACCCCGACGCGGACGGGGGTGCGGACGGAGGCCGTGCTGCGCAGCGTGGCGCGAGTGGGCATTCGAGAGGGGTCGCCTACTGAGGGATGGGGCCGATCGTGGTGCCGGGGTAGTACGTCGCGAGAATCGTGCGGGCGTCCTGTCCGGCGCGCGCGCGCCCGATGGCCCCCCACTGACACATCCCGACGCCGTGCCCGTAGCCGCGGCCACGAATCACGACCCGACGGAGTCGGCCGTCGGCCCGCTCCGCCGCGACGGAAAAATACGAGCTGTTCAGGGCCTCGCCAGCCGGGCTCCGCAACAGGGAGCGTGCGTCGGAGCCCCGAACGCGATAGCTCCCCCCCGTGGCTCGCACGACGAGGGTCCCGACGCGGCCACTCGTCGTCACGTCATCAATGGCGAGGTCGGTCACGCGCCCCGGTCCCGATGGTCCGACGGCGCTGAACCGCGCGAGGTAGCGAGCCATCACCGCATCGAGCTCGGACGACGTGAAGGTCCGCGTCCACGCGAAACGCGGCGCGAGGTCACAGTAGTGCCGGTCGGTGCCGGGGATGCCGTCGCTGACCTCCTGCAGGTGGCGCGCCCCGGGGCCACGCCACGCCTCCGCCGCCGAAGCGGTCCGACCGCCGCAGCTCGAGTGGTAGGGCGCGCTCGCGAGCGCCCCGTCGAGCAGGAGCACGAGACCCGCGGTGCGCGCGACGGCCTCGTCCGAGAGCGGCCGCTCCGCCGCCACCCCGCCATAGACCTGGTCCGCGGTCGTCGCGAGGAGGTCATAGCGCGGGTGGCGCGGCCGGCCCGCGCGCGTGGCGAGCCACCGCTCCGCGGCGTAGGAACGCGCAGCGATTGCCTGCGCCTCGACCGCCGGTTCGTCCGCCGCGCCCCGCGTGCCGCCGATCTCGAGCGGGACGACGCCGCGCAGGTACGCCTCGAGCGGGACGAGGTTCACGACGAGGATTCCCGAATCGGTGGGGATGAGCTGCAGTGCCCCGCGATACGCCGCCCCGTTCCACACGATTGGCGCGCCGTCCTCGGCGCGCTGCGTCATCGGGGTCGTATGCCACGCGGTGACGCTGCCATCGGGGTGCACCGCGCGGAGCCGCGTGCCACGACGCTGCACCGTCCAGCGATCGGGCGCGCGGGCGCGCACCAACACGCCCTCCAACTCATCAAGGAGCCGCCAATCTCCGGTGGCGCCGAGCGTGACGGAGTCCGCGAGGACCCGCAGCGCCACGCGGATGAGCGGCCCATCACCGGCGACGACGCGTGGAACGCCCCCCCACTCGACGGGGAACGGCGACTCCGCTGGCGCGGCAGCCGGCGGTACCTCGACGCCTCCCGCCGCGGTCCCGGCGCGCGACGATGCCGGCGCCGGTGTCGCTGTCGCGGGGACCGGTCGCCGCGTGATTGGCGTCCGCCCGATCCGCTCCTCCTCCTGCTCGAGAGGTCGGGAGAGACACCCCGCGACGAGGAGCACGACGCCGAACCGACTCCCGAGCCGCCACCCGAGCCACCACCCGCGGCCAGCGGCTCGGCGGCGACTCATCGACCGAAGCTCCCAACGCTCGGGGCGACCGGCAGCACGAGCGGCCGACGCGCCACCGACGCGGGGGCCGGGGGCTGCGAGAGGATCCGTCGCGCCGTCGCCCGGAAGTCGTAATCATCGATGACCTCATCGACGTGCACCTCGACGAAGCTCCCGGCGGGGGCGTCGGTGCGGACGAGCGTCACGCCGTCGATGTCATCCGCCTGCCAGGGGAGCCGTGCCCGGGCGACTCCCGACCCGTCAGCGGCCGACTCGATTAGCGCGGGAACCACCTGCCCAAGACGCGACTCATACCGCTCCGCCGTGATGTGCCGCTGCAGCTCCTGCACCGCCTCGAGCCGCGCCCGCTTCACCAGTTCGGGGACGTCATCGACCAGCTCGGCGCCGCGGGTCCCCTCCTGCGGCGAGTAGGTGAAGACCCCAACCCGCTCGAACTCGACCTCCCGGAGGAAGTCGAGCAGGGTGGCGACGTCGTCCTCCGTCTCGCCCGGGAAGCCGACGATGCACGTCGTGCGGATGGCGACCCCCGGAACGGCCTCGCGGAAGCGGGCGACCTTCTCGCGGATCGTGCGCTGCCGCTCCGGCCGGCGCATCCGCTCGAGCA
>JBMTAR010000043.1:0-13796 GCA_049428925.1 Gemmatimonadaceae bacterium | reverse complement strand
CCCCCCCCGTCTCACATCCCGCTCGTACTTCGTCGTCACGCCGGCCGGCACGCCAGTCGGGTGCCGATGCGCCGTCGCTCTACCGCTCCGGGATCGCGTACTCCCCCGTCTTCGGCCGCTCGGGGAACTTCACCCATCCGCTGACCTTCGTACGCCACTCATCGAAGATCTCGTAGATCGTCGGAATCACGAGCAGCGTGAGGATCGTCGAGGTGATGGTCCCGCCGATGATGGCGCGACCGAGCGGGGCGCGGAAGTCGGCACCTTCACCGGAGCCGATCGCCACAGGAATCATCCCGGCGATGAGCGCCACCGTCGTCATCAGGATGGGCCGCAACCGCACGCGCCCGGCCTCGATGATCGCGCTGCGGCGGTCCATCCCCTGTTCCTGCCCCCACTTCGCGAAGTCGATGAGCAGGATGGCGTTCTTCGCCACGATACCCATCAGCAGGATCACGCCGATCATGCTCATGATGTTCAGCGTGTCGCCGGTCAGGATCAGCGCCAGCACCACGCCGATGAGGGAGAGCGGCAGCGAGATCAGGATTGCAATCGGGTCGAGGAACGACCCGAACTGCATCACGAGGATGAGATACATCAGCACGAGCGCCACGCCGAGTGCGGCGAGGATGTCGCCGAAGACCTGCGCCTGGTCACGCGCCTCGCCACCCATCGACCATCGGACGCCCTCGGGGAGGCGCATCGCGGTGAGGCGGTTCGTGATGTCGGTGGTGACCTCGCCAAGCGAGCGCCCCGACAGGTTCGCCTGCACGACGATGACGTTGTCGCGGTCGAGATGGCTGATCTTCGCGGGACCGACCCCCTGTGAGATGCTCGCGAGCTGACCGAGTGGCATCATCGCCATCGCGGGCCCCTGCCCGACGCTGATCGGCAGCGCCTCAATGTCGCTCACCCGCGCGCGCGACTCGGCCGCGAGCCGCACCCGCACCTTCCGGTTCTCGCCGCTCGGGTCGACCCAGTCGCCCGCGTCGACGCCGGCGAAGGCGGGACGGAGTGACTGCGCGAGCTGGCCGACCGTGATGCCGAGGCTCCCGGCGAGGCCACGATTGAGCGCGATCTCGAGCTCAGGCTTCTGCCCCTTGGTGGAGAGCCCGACGTCGACGGCACCGGGAATCGCCTTCACCATCGCGAGGACGGTGTCGGCGGTACGCTGGAGTTGCCGCGCGTCGGTGCCGCGGAGCTCGACCTGCACCTGCTTCACCGCACCACCGAAGCCCGAGGTGAAGACCGCGACGGTGGCTCCGCCGATGCGCTTCACGTCCTCACGGAGCTTGGCCCCGAACTGCTCCTGCGAGATGGAGCGGTCGTGCTTCGGCACGAGTCGCACGTAGACCGAGGCGAGGTCCACCGAGCCAAGCGCCTCGGACGGATCCATCCCACCACCGGCACCGATGGTGGTGAAGGTGTAGCGCACCTCCGCGTTGCCGCGGGCGAGCTGCGCCGCCTCCTCCGCCTTCGCACGCGTGTACGCGAGGTTCGAGCCCGGCGGCGTCTCCACCTGGATGGTCAGCTCCGAGCGGTCGGAGACGGGGACGAAGCCGAAGCCGCCGGCGACCGCCTGCAGGCCGATGGCGGCGACGAAGCTCCCGATGGCGAGCGCGATCACCGCGGCGCGGTGGTCGAGCGCCCAGCCGATGACGCCGGTGTACTTCTCCGCCATCCGGTCGAACCAGGCGTTGAAGGTGACGAGCTTCCGCGAGATCCAGCTGCGGTGCTCGTGCGCCTCGATCTCCGGATCCGGCCAGTAGGCCGAGAGCATCGGGTCGAGCGAGAAGCTGACGAAGAGGGAGACGAGCACGGCGCATGCGATGGTCAGCGCGAGCGGCTTGAACCACTGGCCCGAGAGGCCGTACATGAAGCCGATCGGCACGAAGACCGCGACGATCGAGAAGGTCGTCGCCGCCACGGCGAGCCCGATCTCGTCGGTGCCCTCGTGGGCGGCACGGAAGTGGTCTTTCCCCATCTCGACGTGCCGCACGATGTTCTCGCGCACCACGATGGCGTCGTCGATCAGGATGCCGATCGCGAGCGAGAGCCCGAGGAGCGACATGGTGTTGAGCGTGAAGCCGAACGCCCAGACCGCGATGAAGCTCGCGAGGACGGAGATCGGGAGCGCGAGGCCCGTGATGACGGTCGAGCGCCAGGAGTTCAGGAAGAGGAAGACAACGAGCACGGTGAGCAGCGCACCCTCGATGAGCGTGCGCTGCACGTTCGCGACGGACGCGACCACGCGCTCACCCGCGTTCTGCACGACGTCGATGGTCGTCCCCGCCGGCAACGTCGCGCGGAGCGCCTCGACCTCCGCGATCACCTTCTCCGCGACCTGGGTCGTGGAGTAGCCCTTCGCCTTCTTGATCATCAGGCCGACCGCTTGACGCCCATTGTAAAGCGCCGCGGTGCGCGGCTCGGCGGTGCCGTCCCGCACGTCGGCGAGCTCGGCGAGTCGGATCGCACGTCCGCCGCGTTCCGCCACCACGAGCTGCAGGAAGTCTGCCGGGGTCTCGAGCTTCCCCTTCAGTCGGATGGCGCGTTCGTCGAGCGTGCCGGTGAGTCGACCCACGGGAGCGGCGAGGTTCTGCGTCTGGAGCGCGCCGATGACCTGCGCGACGCTGATCCCCGCGGCCTGCAGCGCCGCCGGGCGGAGCTCGACGGTGAGCTCACGCTCCACCCCACCCACGACGACCGCCTCCGCGACGCCCGGGATCGACCGGAGGACCCGCGTGATGCCGGGGTCCGCGATGCGCGTGAGCGCCGGCGCGTCGAGTGCGGTCGAGTTGAGCGAGAGCTGGACGATCGGCTGGTCGGCCGGATCGAAACGCGTCAGCACCGGCTCCTTCATCTCGACGGGGAGCTCGCTGCGGATCGAGGAGATCTTGTCGCGGATATCCTGCGACGCCTGCTGGAGGTCCTTCTCGAAGACGAAGAAGACCGTGACGTTGGCGAAGCCGTCCTGCGCGGCACCGCTGATGCGGTCGACGCCGGAGATGCCGCTCACCGCCTCCTCCACCCGGTCGAGGACCTCGCGCTCGACGACGTCGGGCGAGGCACCGGGGTACGGAATGGCGACGTTGATGATCGGCTGCTGGACATCGGGGAACT
Organism: Gemmatimonadaceae bacterium; assembly: GCA_049428925.1. GTDB lineage: Bacteria > Gemmatimonadota > Gemmatimonadetes > Gemmatimonadales > Gemmatimonadaceae > Pseudogemmatithrix. Next base: position 10,676 of record JBMTAR010000043.1, on the reverse strand, counting down.
CGTCGGTCTCGAGGCGCCAGAGGGCGAAGAGCCCGAAGACGACCAGCGCCACCATCGAGACGACGGTGATCAGGGGTCGCTTGATCGCGAAATCGGAGATGAACACGTCGGGCTCCGGGTCAGTTGGCGGTCGCGGCCGGCGCCGGCGGGGTCGCCGGGGCCACCGGCGCGGCGGCCGGCTTCACCACCAGCGGCGTCCCCACCGCCGTGCCGAGCGCTCCACCGACCAGCACGGTGTCGCCGGCGGCGATTCCTGCGGTGATCTCGAACCGCTCCGTCGCCTTGTCGAAGGTGCCGAGCGTGACCTCGACCTTCTCCGTCCTCCCGCCCTTCAAGCGGAGCACCGCGGGGCGCAGCCCACGCTGATCCACCGCGACCTCCGGCACCGTGAGCACCGTGCGCGCGTCGGCCGCCACACGCCCCTCGGCGAAGAGACCGGCGACGAGCCGATTTCCCGCGTTCGGGATCCGCACGAAGAGCCGCACCTGCCGCGTCTGCGGATCGGCCGACGGGTTCACGGCGCTGATCCGTCCCTGGAAGGTGCGCCCGGGATACCCGGTGACGGTGAAGGTGACCGTCGCGCCGATGCGCACCTGCCCGAGCTGCTCCGCGGGCACCGCGGCCTCGAGCCGCATCGTCGCCGGATCCACCACCGTGAACAACGGCGCCCCCGGCGTGACGACATCGCCAGGGTTCACGAACCGCTCGCTCACCACACCGGCGTACGGCGCGAGCACGCCCGCCGCGTCCTTCTGCTTGCTCGCTGCCGCGAAGCGCGCCTGCGCGTCGTCAAGCGCGGTCCGCGCGAGGAGATCGCCGCGCTTGGCGTTCTCGAGGTCGCGATCGGCGATGGCCCCCGCCTGCGCGAGCCGCTCGGCGCGCGTCAGTTCCCGCGCCGCGAGCTCACGACCCGCCTGCGCGGCGGCAAGCGCCGAACGTGCGGAGAGGAAGGCGTCACTGATGGCGCGATCATCGATCTGCGCGAGCGACGCACCTTTCGCGACAGGGCTCCCCTCGTCGACGAGGACCTGCATCACCGACCCCGGCACCTCGGCGCGGATCTGCGCCGTGCGGTCGGCAACGAGCGTGCCCGAGAGGAGCGGGCCGGAGGAGATGACGGCGGTCTCCGCGAGCGCGATGCCGTCCGCGCCAATCTCGACGGTCACCGGTGTGGCGGCGGTCGCCTCCGTCTCCGCACCTCGGCAGGCGGCGAGCGAGACGAGCGCGACGAGCAGGGACGGGACAACGAGACGACGGGACATCGACGACTTCCTCGAGAGGATGGATGGACGGGTCATGGGTCAGCGACCTCCCGACATCGGGAGGGGAAGGTCCTTCAGGAGCGCGAGCCGGAGCCGTGCGACCTCGAGGTCGCGCGCCGCGGTCACACGCTGCAGCCGCGCCTGTTCCAGCTGCACACGTACTTGTGTGAGCTCGAGGCTCGTCGAGAGCCCCTCGCGGAACCGCACCTCGGCGATCGCGTACGCGCGCTGCGCCTGCGTGTCGGTGCCGACGCTCGCGGCATACGCCGCCTGCGCCTGCTCGTACTGGCTGATCGCGAGCAGCGCGTCGACCGAGGCGCCTTCGCGGCTCTGCTGCAGCCGCTCCCGCGCCTCGGTCAGGTTGGCCTCGGCCACGAGGCGCTCCCCGCGGAGCCGACCCCCGGTGAGCACGGGGACCGAGAGCCCGAGCGTGACGTTCCAGTTCGGGAAGTAGAGATCAAGCGCCGACGGGAGGAACGTCCCCTCCGGCGGGTACGCGAACCGCTGGTAGGTGCTGCTCAGCTGGAGTGCCGGCAGCCGCGCGAGCTTCGCCGCCCGCAGCGCCCCTTCCTGCGCGCGCACCTGCGCCTCCGCCTGCCGCACCGTCGCGCGCGCGCTCACCGCCGTGTCGGGTTGCACCGTGCGCTCGTCGGCGAGCACGATGGGCGCCGTCGGCGACGCAGCGGCCGCCGCCTCATCGCGGATCGGCGTCGTCAGGGTGAGCGGGCCGGTCAGCGGGAGATCAAGGAGCTGCTTGAGGCGCAGATACGCCGCGGTACGCGCCCCCGCCGCCTGGATGACGAGCGGCCGCTGGTTGTCCCGCGCCACCTGCGCCCGGATCAGGTCGAATTCGGCCGCCGTCCCGACCTCGCGGGCCAACTTCACCTGCGTGAGCGCGCGGTCGGTGAGGACGAGCGAGCTCTCGGCGATGGCGACGAACTGGTCGGCCGCGACCGCGTCGAAGTACGCCTGCGCCACCTCGAGCACCGCCTGCGCCTTCGCCGCATCGTAGGCGATCTCGGCGGCGGTGCGTCCCGCCGCCGCGCCCGCGCGCGCCGCCGGGATGCGGCCCGCGGAGTAGAGCGTCTGCGAGACGTTCAGCGAGAAGATCGCGGTGTTCGGCGCGGCGAAAATTCGCGCGATCGGAGAGTCGGTGAAGCCGCCACCCGAGGTGGTATCGTTCGGATCGCTGAAGCGCTCGCTGATCGACGCGAACTGGTTCTGGATGGCACGCTGATACGCGATGCTGCCGTTGGCCTGCGGGAGCCGCGCGCTGTTGGCCTGTTGCTGCACCCCCTTCGCGCGCGTGACGCCGGCGGCGGCGATCGCGACGCCTTCGCTCTTCTGCTCGGCGCGGCGAAGCGCCTCGAGGAGGGAGAGCGTCGCGGGCGCGGCCGATGCCGTCGCGGTCGAGGCGGGCGACGCGATGCCGCCCCCCTGCGCGACGAGCACCATCGGCGTCGCGGTGAGCAGAAGCATCGCGAGGCAGGCTGCGGTGGTCGCGCCGAGGGCGCGGAGGAAGAGGCGCACATAGGTGCGCGGTGCTTCGGAGGCGGGCGGGAACATGGAAGGCATCACATCACGGTGGAGGGCGTCGGAGAAGAGCGTGCCGAGGAGCATCGTGCAGGCGGCGTTCGCATTCCCGACATCGGGAATCGCCCCGAACGTGTGCAGGCGGTCCACGTAGGCCCGGAGCTCGCGGAAGGAGACCGTCGGGTGGTCCGCGACCTCATTCGAGTGCTCCGGGTGTTCATGTAGCTCGGCGACCGCCGATCGAATCAACCCGCGGCGGTCGAGCATGAAGCGGTGGGTCTCGCCAACCCATCGGGTCAGCTCAGCTTCGGGCTCGGCGGGGTCGGCGGGGAGGCTCGATGCGCCCGGGTCCCGGTGGCAGGACCGGATGACCTCGTCGATTAGGTTCGCCTTGGAACCGAATGTCCGGAAGAGTGTAACTTCATTGACGCCAGCGACTTCGGCGATTTTACGGGTCGTCGCGCCGCGAAATCCGAGCTCGGCGTAGACCTTGGCCGCCGCGTCGATGAGCTGTTGTCTGGTGGGTTCTGTCATGTGCGATGCAAGTGGTTGCTTGCAATGAAAGCAAGCGACTACTTACATCAAACTCAAGTCGCGCGGAAAGGTTCCATCTTCGGCGCCGAGTGGCCGCCCGGTGGCGTTGCCCGACCCCCGCACTTGGGCCGACGACCGGAGCAAGACGAACCGCACCACTTGCCCGCGCACCGCTCCGCCCGCTCCTTCCTTCCATGGCCAAGCAGAAGCCAGACGATCCCGCCCTCGCCGCTCAGCTCACCCCGCTGCAGTACCAGGTGACGCAGTGCAGCGCGACCGAACCACCCTTCCGCAACGAGTTCTGGGACCACAAGGCCCCGGGGCTCTACGTTGACATCGTCTCCGGCGAGCCGCTCTTCACCTCGCTCGACAAATTCGATTCGGGGACCGGATGGCCGTCGTTCACACGGCCCGCCGTCACCGCGAACGTCACTGAGCACGTCGATCGCTCGATTCCGTTCATGCCGCGCACCGAGGTGCGCTCCGCGCAGGGCGATTCCCATCTCGGCCACGTCTTCGACGACGGCCCGGGCCCTGAGGGGCTCCGCTACTGCATCAACTCCGCGGCGCTCCGCTTCATCCCGGTCGACCGACTCGCCGATGAGGGGTACGCAGCATTCCTCCCGCGGTTCGCCTCCGACGCGCCGTCGGGCCGGACGTCCGGCGCATGACGATGTTTGCCTCTGGCGCCACCTCGACACCTCCCCTCGCCATCGCCACCCTCGGCGGCGGCTGCTTCTGGTGCCTCGAGGCGGTCTACCTGATGCTCCGCGGCGTGCACGGGGTGCAGAGCGGCTACGCCGGCGGCCACGTCCCGCATCCGACCTACGAGCAGGTCTGCGGAAAGCAGACCGGCCACGCGGAAGTCGTGCAGGTGACCTTCGATCCACAGGTCATCACCTACCGCGACCTCCTCGACGTCTTCTTCACAATCCACGACCCGACCACGCGCGACCGACAGGGCCACGACATCGGCCCGCAGTATCGCTCGGCGATCTTCACGCACGACGAAGCCCAGGCGATGGAGGCGCACGCCGCCCTCGCCGCGGCCCAAGCCCATTGGTCGGACCCGATCGTCACCGAGATCCGTCCGCTCGACACGTTCTGGCCGGCTGAGGCGTACCACGACGACTACTTCGCGCGGAACCCGCAGAACCCGTACTGTGCGGCCGTCGTGGCGCCGAAGGTGTCGAAGGCACGGAAGGCCTTCGTGGAGAAGCTCGCGCGATGAGCACCGCGATGCACGTCGTGACCCGCGCCGCGATCGCCGTGCTGCTCACGCTCGTCGCGCTCGTCCCTGCACGTGCCATCGCGCAGGAGGGCGTCCTCCGCGGCACCGTCACCGACACGACCGGCCGACCCCTTGCCGGCGTCGAGGTGCTCTCCGTCAACGGCAAGCGCAGCACGCGCACGGACCGCGACGGACGCTTTGCACTCGCACGGTTGCCGTTCGGCCAGCAGCTGATCATGGCACGCTACCCGGGCTACCAGCCTGCGGACCGCGCGATCAATATGCTCGACGCGAATGTGCCCGAGCTCACCTTTCGCCTCCGCCGCATCGTCCAGCTCATCGACACGGTGCGAATCGTCTCGCACGACGGCTGCGCCGCCTATGACTTCAGCGGCTTCGAGTGCCGGCGTCGCGCCGGCGTCGGGCAGTTCCGCGGCCTCGAGGAGATCGGTGCGCTGCGCCCGCACTTCTGGGCCGACATGTTCGAGGGGATGCCCGGGTTCCGCAACGTGCAGGTCCCGGACCCGATCCTCGGGATGGACTGGGATGTGGAGAGCACCACGGGCTGGCGTTGCCTGGAGGCAGGCTGGAATGGCCGTGAGCGCACCGCAAACCTCGAGAACGTGCGCCCCGCCGACATCGTCGCCATCGAGCACTACGACGTCTACGAGAAGGTGCCCGCGGCCTACAAGCGGCTCGCCTGGCCGAACTCGCAGCCGCGGCCCTGCGCCCTCGTGATCTACTGGACCAAGGACTTCATCGAGAAGCAGCGCACCGGTCGCCGCTGATCCACCCGGGTGGTGGGGCGACCCCCGTCACCGGTGCGTATGGTGGAGCGGCGATCGTCACCCGTTCAGCGTGGCCGTCGCAGACGTCACCGCCCGCGCCGCAGCACTCGACCCGGCCGCGCCGTCGTGACCCGCCCGCCGTCCACCATCGCGACGCCGTTCACGAACACGTACGGAATCCCGGTCGCGTACTGATGCGGCTGCGTGAAGGTCGCGGGACTCCCGACCGTCGCGGCCTCGAAGACCACCACATCCGCCACGCACCCGACGGCGAGACATCCACGCCGTCCGGTGAGCCCAAGCCGTGCCGCCGGCATCCCCGTCATCTTGTGCACCGCGGTCTCGAGCGTCAGGACCTGCTGCGTCCGCACATACTCGCCGAGCACACGCGGGAAGGTTCCGTAGGCGCGCGGATGCGGCACCCCTTCACCGGGATCGGTGAGTCGCCCGTCGGACGCGATCATCGTCTGCGGGTGCGCCATGATCCGCCGCACATCCCCTTCGTCGATGATGTGATACACCATCGACGCCCCGCCATTGAGCTCGCCCTCGAGCACAAGCGCAGCGGCGGCCTCCATCGAGTGGCCGACCCCGCGCCGATCGGCCCAGTCGTACAGCGTCCGCCCCTCGAGGGAACGATCCCACGTCACCTCGCCGAACTGGACGCGGCGCGTGTCCCCGCCGCCACGGTCCGTCTGGAGCAGGTCGACGATGCCTCGCAGGATGCTGTCGCGGAGCGCCGGGTCAGCCACGCGGGCGCGCAACGCCGCGCGCCCGCCGGCGAGCGACCACGGAGGGAGGAGCACCGCGAGACTCGTCTGACTCGCCGTGTACGGATACTGATCAATCATCACATCGAGCCCGCGCGCCCGGGCGGAATCCACCATCGCGAGCGTCACGACGCTCTTCCCCCACATCGGCTGCCCTACCGCCTTGTGGTGGGTGAGCACCACGGGAATCCGCGCATCCCGCGCGATGGTGATCGCCTCCGTGACGCCCTCGATCAGACCGAGCCCTTCCTCGCGAAGATGAGACGTGTAGATGCCGCCTGAGTCGGCTGCGGCACGCGCCAGCGTCACCACTTCACGTGTGGTCGAGTAATACCCGGGCACATACCGCAGCCCCGTGCTCATGCCGAACGCACCCTCAGTCATCCCTTGGCGCACCAACGCCACCATGCGATCGAGCTCTCCTGCCGTCGGCGCACGATTCTCGGTCCCCATCACCCGGGTCCGCACGGTGTTGTGCCCGACGAGATACGCGACGTTGATCCCAAGCCCAATCCGGTCCGCGCTGTCGGCGTAGGCGGCGAGCGGCAACGGACCGCTTCCATCCGGCCCGCCGAGGGCGAGTGTGACCCCCTGCGTCACCGCGCTCGTCGCCGCCGGCTTCTGCAGCAGCGGCTCAAGGTGCGCATGCAGGTCGATGAACCCAGGGGCGACGATCATCCCCGCGGCATCCACCACCCGGGCCGCGCGCCGCGCCTCGAGCGGCGTGCGGCTCACCGCGACGATCCGATCGCCGCGAACCGCGACGTCCGCGCGATATCGGGCAGCACCGGTCCCATCGACGACGGTCCCATTGCGGATCAACAGCGTCCACTCGGGAGACTGCGCGCGGGCGCCCCGCAGCGGAATCAGCAGCGCCATCGACACGACCACCCACCGGATCCACCGTGACTGCATCCACATCGTCGTCACCTCACTGAGTCATCATCGGGTGATCGCGCCGAGCACCTTCCCGAGGAAGGCATCGATCGCGCCGTTCTCGATCCATCGCACCACGATCACAAGATCCTGCTCCGGCGCGACGAACACGAGATTCGTGCCGTTGCCCACGTGCCCGAACGCGCTCGCCGGGGCACTCGGCATCCACTTCCGATCGGTGTTGAGGAACCAGTTCATGTAGCCGTACGTCGGCTGCGGTACGGTCGGCGTCAGCGCCTGAGAAACCCACGCCTCAGACAGGATGCGTCGGTCGCCCCACATCCCACGCCGCTGCGTCAGGAGCCCGAAGCGCGCGAGGTCCCACGCGTTGATGAACATCCCGCCACCCCAGTGGCCACCGCCGCTCACCACCTGCGCCGGACGCCCGTCAAGCGTGATCCACGCGTTGTCGTACCCGTTCCAGCGCCAGCTGCGTGACGCACCAATCGGGTCCATCACGTACTCGCGCAACACCTCAGGGAGCGGCCGACGCCAGATGTTCGTCGCCGCGAGCGCCAGCAGGTTCACGCGGACGTCGTTGTACTCGTACGTCGTCCCGGGGCGCGCACGGGGACGCGTGCGCCACTCGGCAGGGTTCGCCGAGGGCCGGTCGGCCCAGTCGGGCTTCCCCCAGAGCGTCCCCTCCCAATCGCTCGTCTGCCGGAGCAGATCGTCCCAGGTGATGCGGCGATTGTGCGGCGTGTTCCAGGGATCCAGCAGCATCGACTCCCCCATCAGGGTGCCGGGCTCGTCGGGCGCGGTGAGCCGCAGGCGATACGTCGGCGCCTGCGAACGCCACACCGTGTCGCGTACCGAGGGGATCAGCCCGCGGTCGACGGCGAGCCCGACGGTCGTGGAGAGAAAGCTCTTCGTGACGCTGTGCGTCATGTCGACGCGGTCCGGCTCTCCCCAGCTCGCGATGATGAACCCGCCGCGCAGAATCACCCCGGTCGGCTCGCCACGGGGCGCGAACGGCCCGATCCCTTGGCCGAACGGCTCGCGCCCGAAGGTGCGGTAATGGTTTTCCTCCATATCACGCGGCGCCTTCGCCTCGTTCGCGACGGCGAACGCGATGGCGGCCGCGAGCGTCGTGCTGTCCACCCCCATCGCCGCGGGTGCGCGACGCTCCCAGGTGGCATCGGGCACATAGGGCGCGGCGACCGGCCGCGCGCGCCCGAGCCCCGGCTGCGCGCCCGCAATCGACGGTGAAGCAAAGCCCACGATGCCTGTGCCAAGTACGGCCAGCACAACGGTGGCCGGACCCGCCGCGCCGGTCAGTCGCGCCCGCTTCCGCTTGGTGCGATACGGCAGCGCCCAGAGGTACGCCCCGGTCAACCAGAGCCCGAAGAGCACGAGTCCCGCGGGAAGGAAGATCCCGAGCTTCGCCGCATCGCCGAAGAACGAGCCGTCGTGCAGCTGCTCGATGAGGTCAGAGCGCCGATACGCCGTCTGCAACACCGCGCCGTCAGCGAGCGCGAGCTGCGCCTCCCAGCGCGAGTGCGTGATCACCTTCATGATCCCCTTGCTCGGCCGGACATCCACCCGCTCGATGTCCTCCCAGCCGCGCACGCCGGCCGCCGGCATCGCCCGCGCCGCCGCGAGGATCACGTCCCAGCCCACCTGCGGCACCGAGACCGGTGTCCGTTGCTCCACCGGCTGTACCCAGGGCACCTGCTTCTTCACCTGGAGCAGGAGCCCCGAGCCGACGACGCAGAGGAGGGGGAGGAAGACAGCGACGGAACCCCACCGATGCAGCCGGCGGGAGAGGATCGAGAGGCGCATGGAGGCGTCGGGCGTGGGGGACGTTGCGCGAACGTCCAGAAGATGGTCGCTTTCCCCCCGACGCCGGAATGCCTGCCGGCCTCGTCCGTCTGCCCCCCTTCGGAGGAATCGCCGCGATGTCCCTGTGGTCCCGTCCCATCCGTCTCGCCCTCGTCGGCCTCGCCGCCCTCGCCCTCCCGGTGACGGCGTCGGCGCAGATGAGCGCCGCCGACTCCGCCCGCCTCGAGCGCCTCAAGGCCGAGGCGCTCGCGAAGGTCGACCCCAAGCTGGTGCAGGAGATCGTCGACCAGCTCTTCTCCTTCTCCGAACTCGGGATGCAGGAGTTCGAGACGCAGCGCTACATCACGCGCCTCCTCCGCTCGAAGGGATTCACCGTCGACTCCGGCTACGCCGGGATGCCGAGCGCCTGGATCGCCCGCTGGGTGAGCCCCGCCGGCCCGAAGCCGGAGATCTCGCTCGGCTCCGACGTCGACGGCATCCCGCAGGCGAGCAACCGCCCGGGCGTCGCCTTCCGTGACCCCCAGGTCGAGGGCGCGCCGGGCCACGGCGAGGGGCACAACTCCGGTCAGGCGGTCAACATCGCCGCCGCCCTCGCGGTGAAGGAGATCATGATCCGCGAGCGCATCCCGGGCACGATCGTCCTCTGGCCCGGCATCGCCGAGGAGCAGATGGCGGGCAAGGCCTTCCTTGTGCGCGCCGGGCTCTTCCGGAACACCGACGTCGCCCTCTTCACGCACGTCGGGAGCGACCTCGGCGTGCAGTGGGGCGCCTCCGGCTCCACCGCGCTCATCTCCGCGATCTTCAAGTTCCGCGGCACCAGCGCGCACGCCGCCGGCGCCCCGTGGCGCGGCCGCTCCGCGCTCGACGCCGCGATGCTGATGGGCACCGGGTGGGAGTACCAGCGCGAGCACAACGAGCTCCCGACGCGCTCGCACTACGTGATCCGCGACGGCGGCGACCAGCCGAACGTCGTACCGAGCACCGCGAGCATCTGGTTCTACTTCCGTGAGCGCGACTACGAGCGCACCAAGGCGCTCTTCGAGCGCGGTCGGCAGATCGCGCAGGGTGCGGCGATGATGGCGAACGTCGCGCTCGACACCGTGATGATGGTCGGCTCCGGGTGGAGCGCGCACTTCAACAAGACCATCGCCGAGGTGACGCACGCGAACATCCGCCGCGTCGGGATGCCACAGTGGGATTCCGCCGACGTCGCGATGGCCCGCGCGCTGCAGCGAGAGCTCGGCGTCCGCGAGGGTGGGCTCGGCACCGAGACCGCGCTCAACGTCGGCCTCCCGGTGCCCCCGAGCCAGCAGATGGGTGGCGGCTCCGACGACATCGGCGACGTCTCCTGGAACGTGCCGACCGTCACGCTGCGCTTCCCGTCGAACATCCCCGGCCCGCCGGGCCACAACTGGGCGAACGCCATCGTGATGGCGACCCCCATCGCCCACAAGGGCGCGTATGCGGGGGCCAAGGTCCAGGCGCTGACGATGCTCGACATCCTCCTCCGCAAGGAGGTGGTGGATTCGGCGTGGGCGTACTTCCGCGACGTGCAGACGAAGGAGGTCAAGTACACCCCCTTCATCGCGCCGACCGACCAGCCGCCGATCTGGCTGAACCAGGAGATCATGGCGAAGTACAAGCCGCTCCTGCAGCCGTACTACTACGATCCGAAGAAGTTCAAGACGTATCTCGAGCAGCTCGGGATCGCGTATCCGACGACCCGCGAGATGCTCCGGCCCCGGATGGACGGGCAGCCGCAGCCCTGACCGGCCGGCCGTGACGCGGGGGGGGGGGGGGGGGGGGGGGGGGGGGGGGGCGGGGGGGGGGGGGGGGGGGG